>JBDHBK010000360.1:0-3086 GCA_039592635.1 Gemmatimonadota bacterium | reverse complement strand
ACATCGATCAGTTAGGGCTCGTGTCGTTCCAGACGCGCGCCGCGGACCGATTCCAGATCGCGCATGGATTCCGGACCGCACTGGCCACCGAGATCAACGGAATGTCCTCGGCCGGCTGGACGAACTACGGTGAAGGCTTGAGGCTCGCCCACCAGCAGATTACCAGCGACGACGTGCGAGAGCGCTCGGTCAAGGTCGTGGTGTTCTTCACCGACGGCCGCCCGACGGCGTTCCGCGGCACGATCGGCGGCCGGGATCGCATCATGGCGACCTCGCAGCAGCTTCCCCCGGAACATCTCGGCGGGTATTTCGACAACCCGGACTCCCTGCCGCTGGACCGCATGCCGTCCGCGAGCGGCTGCCGCAATGTCACCTTCTGCAGCGTTTGGAGCGAGCAGGCTGCCCCCCAGCCGCTGGCTTCGGACGCGCTGAACCACGACATCGGCCGACAGATGGCGAACCAGATTCGCGGCGAGGACGTGCTCGTGTACACGATCGGCCTTGGCAACACCGCCTACTCCGATCCGGCCTTCCAGCCGAACCAGGCGTTCCTGCAGGAACTGGCGAACGTGGACGGGAAGACGAACGGAAGTCAGCCGGCCGGGAAGAGTTACTTCGCGCCGGATGCTACCCAGTTGCGAGCCGTGTTCAACCAGGTGGCTTCGGACCTGATGGTGCGCCTGGCGCGCTGATCTCCAGAGACCCGGAGATCTTGGGGTCGGGTAGCCGTGTGGCCGCCCGGCCCCTTCTTCGTGCAAGGCGTGTCAGAGGGTGCCCGACCTCGCCCGGCGGGGGTTGGCGAGCGCGACACCTTCGTTCATCGCGACGTTCCACGGCCTCTCCTCCCACTTGGCCCAGCAGGCGGATGCTGACAGGTCGGCTGCCGAGCACTGCTCCAGGAAGAAGACGAAGCCGAGCGGAATACCCGCCATGACTGTCACTGTGATGGCCACGGGCCGGAGAGTCCTTCCCGGCTCGAACAAGGCAGCCACGCTTCCGCGAGGCAGTGGCATGGGCGCCCAGACGGGCACGTTGCGCTGCTGACGGAGGCCGTACGGGTCGGCGCAGGTGCCACTCTCCGAGCGCTCGCGTTCCCCCTTCCACATCGCGGCGGCCTGACCGTCACCGTAGACGGCGACACTCGACTTCTCGAGACCTGCATCGCCGACGCCGGCCGCGCACGCTGCGAGCGGAAGAACAAACAGGGCGAGAAGCGTATATCGATACATGATGACTCTCCTGTGACGAGTCCGTCCTGCACCTGGACGATGCCAGGGGAGAGTCAAGGGAGAGTCAGGCGTCCGCGGTGCCGGTGTCGGCCTGCAGCAGCGTGGAGGCCGCGCCTGCGACCATGTCGCGAACACCGGGTGGCTCAACCACCTCTGCCTCCGGGCCGTAGCTCAGTACGTGCCGCACGACCCAGCCCGGGTCCGCGGTGGTGAATCGCACCGCTACGCGGCCGTCCTCCATCTCTTCGATCGGGCCGTGCTCGCGCACCCAGGGGGCCACCGCCGCCGAGTACCGAACGAGAACGTCCCCCTCTGATTCGGACCGGAAGACCCGTCCATCGGACACGTAGGCGGTGGGGTCGAAGTCTTCCGGAGCGGCGTAGTCCGCTTCGAGAACACTCGCGCGCAGTATTCGGTCTACCCGAAATGCTCGGATGGCCTTCCGAAGGTGACAGTACCCGATCACATACCAACGCCCGGATCCGTAGACCAGGGAATACGGGTCGACTTCCCGTTCCTCGGCCCGGGGGCCGCTCGGCTTGAGGTACAGCAGCCGGCAGCGAGTGTGCGAACGTGCGGCACGCTTGAGCAGAGACCGCAGTACCGCTCCCTCGTCATCTCCCTCGTCGATCTCGAACAGGTAGTCCTCCGCCGGGGCCGATGAAACGGCCAGCTCAATCTCGATGCGGTGCGCGAGATTCAGGATCTCGGCTGACGCCTCGGTTTCGGCCTCACCGGCGGCCGCCCTGAGCCCGAGGGCCAGCGAGAGCATTTCCCGCCCCGACAACCTCGTGGGTCTGTCGAACTTCTTGTATGAGTAAATCTTAAGATTGTCAGCTTCCAGTAAAATCTGGATTTCGTCGGCTCCGCCCGCCGGGTGGTAGAAAGCACGTGAGGTGACTTCCTCCAGGTCTCGCTGCAGCAACTCTACCGTGACCCCCAGCCGCTCCGCGGCTTCGGTCAGCGGCACCCCACCTTCCCGACTGGCGAGGGGCAGCAGATACAGGATGCGCTCCAGCTGTTCGCCGGCCGTTCCCACGTCAGGCATCGGGCCCTCCCGGTGAGAGCGCGCCAGCGGACGCGGCGGCGGCCGAAGCTTCGTACACCGCCAGTACCTCCCTGGCCAGTGAATCCAGTCCGGCAGCGAGGGCTGCGGGACCGGCGATTCGCGCCCTTCCCTCCAGGCTGAGGATCCAGCGAAGGAACGGGTTCACCTGTCGAACATGGAACGACCGAATCTGCGATCCATCCGCCAATTCCTCCTCGAGCGCCCCATATCCGTTCCGATCCGCCCACAGCGAGGTCGGGAACTCGAACAGTACCCGCGCTTCAATCGTCTCGTCATCTTCCGATCCGAGCTCCCACGCGTCGCGATCGCGGTAATCGTCCAGCGAGAAACCCTCCGGGATCTCGTAGTCCGGGTTCTTGGGAGCCTTCGTGTTGGCGCGCGGCTCCTCCATGCGGCCCACGCGAAAGACGCGAAGGGCATCCCGGGTCGAGTCGTGTCCGATCAGGTACCAGTGGCCCCGCTGAAACAGGAGACCATACGGCGCCACATCGCGCTCGGTATCCTCGCCGCGGTGGATTCCGTGGTAGGTGAATCGGACCCGCTTACGGGCCAGAAGGGCTTCGGAAAGCGTGCGCACGCGAGACCGGATGTCCCCGGCCCCCGGGCGGTCCAGGTACAGCACGGGCGCGAAGTCGGGCTTTCGATACGAATCGCTCAGGTCGAAGGTCAGCTTCCGGAGCGCCGAGTCGGCCTCCCGCTTGAGCGGCGAGGATGGAATCCAGGAGACGCGGGACAGCGCATCGTGTACGAGTCCCACTTCGGAGACGGACAGGCTCACCTCCCCCGCT
>JBDHBK010000359.1:0-3098 GCA_039592635.1 Gemmatimonadota bacterium | reverse complement strand
CCGGCGCACGCTCCCTTCAAGCAGACTGGCTACCCCTAGCTCCTGGCCGATCTGCTTCAGGGGTCGGTCGACGATCTTGTACCGCATGATCGAAGTCCGGGAGATCACCTTCAGGTCTCGGATACGGGACAGGTGGGCGATGATGTCCTCGGTGATGCCGTCGGCGAATGCCTCGGTGTCCTCGTCCCGACTCAGGTTTTTGAGCGGAAGCACGGCTATCGACTTTCGGCCCGGCTCGGGTCGGACAGCGCCGAACAGCAACCGTCGAACGCGCGCAACGAGGCCCGGGGTCGACTCCTGCAACGCCTTCCCCCCGGGGTTCGTCTGCCAGGAGAGGAGGCCCTGTCGAAACGCACCGGCGTCACGCCACCGGTCCTCGGGGCGCAGACGAAGAGCCTTCTCGAGGATCGGCCGAAGCTCGGGATCCACGGGGCTCCAGTCGGGGTCGGAATGCCCCGCGAGTGGCCACTGAGAACCGGTGATCGCCTCGAACAACACCGCCCCGAGTGCGTAAACGTCGGACCGCGGCGTCGCGTCGCCAAGAAACTGTTCCGGAGCCATGTACGCGGGCGTGCCGATCGCGCGCCCGGTCCCGGTGATCGCCTCGTGCCTCGACCCAACAGCGGCCTCGGATACGGCCTTCGCGACACCGAAATCGCAGATCAGGCCATGGCCTCCATCCAGAAGGATGTTTGCCGGCTTGATGTCCCTGTGAACGACCCCGATACGGTGAGCGTGTTCGAGTCCCTCCGCGATATCGATCGCGATGGCGACCGCCTCGGAAGCCGGGAGCCGTCCATCCCGCCCGAGCCTTCCGCGCAGGGATTCGCCTTCCACACAAGGCATGATGTAGTACAAGAAACGGCCCGCGGCGCCCGAGTCGATGAGCGGGAGGATATAAGGATGACGCAGCGCGGCGGTGACCTGAATCTCGCGTCGGAAACGGCTCAATCCCATGTGATCTACGAGGTCAGGATGGATGGTCTTGATGGCCACCTTCCGGTCGTGCTTGCGGTCCCTGGCCTGATAGACCGTTCCCATGCCCCCTTCGCCGAGAACGTCCTCCAGATCGTAGCGATCGCCTAGTTCCAGGTGCAGGGCCTCGTGCGGATCGGGGTCGGTTGACGCGACCGGGCTACCTGCCGCCGCTTCCGGTGTCGAGGAGAGTATGCCCGCTGACCTGAAGTGGGCGGCGAGCAGGGCTTCGACCTCGGAGCGCAGTGCCTCGCTCCCTGCACACGCACTGTCAAGCCACCGATCTCGCTCAACGGCGGGGCGCTCCAGGGCGGCCTCGAACAGGGCTTCAACCTGCTGTCGCGATGGCTTCATCGGACCGTCGACTCGCGTTCAGGAGAGGAGAGACACGGCGTGTTCCAGTATAAGCAGAGTGCTTGGGTGGGCGTAAGGAACCGACGCAGCACTGCCCGCCCGTGCAGACACAAGCGGGCGATGTGCAGGGGCCACCGGACGGGATCTAGTTTCTTCCCGGCATCGGGCAGGTCGAGCTCAGATCGCGCAGGTCATGTCCGTGCCGCAGCACATCGGCGACTTGATCATCCCGTGTCCGTTCGGGCACTTCGAGACGTGCACCGAGCTACCGTCTTCCTTCGTCAGCGTCTCATGCACCAGTTCCTTACCGCAGTTGCCGCAGGTGATGATGCCGACGCTCATTCCGCACGTGGGGCAGGTGTACAGAGACATCTGTATCTCTTCCGGTCTCGGGTTCTCGGCCTATCCGGCTGGACGCCAGCCAGCGTAGCATCCCGGCCCCGGTTGGGCCAGATCCCGCGATCCACCCGGCACGCCTTTGTGACCCACGGTCGGCCGAGTAGATTGGGGCGCTCGCCGCTCATCCGCTTCGCATCGGAGCCGCGAGAGGGAAACAACACCAGGCAGGAGACCGACTTGATCAAGCCGTCCGCAGATAGCCGCTTTGAACTGCCCGTTCACGGGGCCGACGACCCATCGACCGTGGGGCAGGGAACCACTCCTGGCAGCTTCGCCCTGGCCCCGGATGTAGGCGGACCGCTGACGTACTCGTCGCCCGATACGCCGGGCATGCCCGCTCCGTCATCGCTTACCGCGTGGGACTTCAACCCGGCGCCCCGGGGGTCGGACAGCGCGGTGACGCAGCTCGAGAAGGCCCGCCTGGGAGTGGTCACGCCCGAGATGCAGAGGGTGTCGGAGCGCGAATCGCACCTCACGCCGGTGCAGGTGCGGGACGAGGTGGCGGCTGGCCGGCTGATCATTCCGGCGAACCGGGTGCACTTGGGTTACAACCTCGATCCGATGGCCATCGGACGGGCTTCGAAGACCAAGGTGAACGCCAACATGGGCGCCTCGCCCGTGAGCAGCGGGACGGATGAAGAGGTCGAGAAGCTTCGCTGGGCGGAGCGCTGGGGTGCCGATACGGTCATGGATCTCTCGACGGGCGGTGACCTCGACGCGTGCCGTGAGGCGATCATCCGCAACTCGACGGTCCCAATCGGCACCGTGCCGATCTACTCGATGATCATCGGCCGCCGGATCGAGGACCTGTCGTACGACTGGATTCTCGAGACGCTCGAGCACCAGGCGAAACAGGGCGTGGACTACTTCACGATTCACGCCGGTGTTCTCAGGGAGCACCTGCCGCTCATCCAGGACCGGTTGATCGGAATCGTGTCTCGGGGCGGGTCGCTTCTCGCCAAGTGGATGCTGGTGCACGACAAGCAGAACCCGATGTACGAGATCTTCGACGACATCTGCGACATCATGCGCGAATACGATGTGAGCTTCTCACTCGGCGATGGCTTGAGACCCGGTGGTCTCGCGGACGCCACGGACGAGGCCCAGTTGCGCGAGCTCGAGACACTCGCGGAACTCACCGAACGGGCGTGGGCAAAGGGATGCCAGGTCATGGTCGAAGGACCCGGACATGTTCCCTTCGACCAGGTCGAGTACAACATGAAGCTCCAGCGCACCCTGTGTCATGGAGCTCCGTTCTACGTTCTCGGACCCCTGGTCACCGACATCTTCCCCGGCTACGACCACATCACGAGTTGCATCGGGGCTACAGCTGCGGCCTACCACGGCGCGGCCATGCTGTGTTACGTGAC
>JBDHBK010000358.1:0-3106 GCA_039592635.1 Gemmatimonadota bacterium | reverse complement strand
CCAGTCCTCGCCCGGCACCGGCCGAGTGCTGCGAGGCTGAGGACGCTCGCCAACCGGCCCGAAGTAGCCGCTGGATTGTCGGCTCGCGATCGCCGCTTCCACCCACACGATGGCCTTCTCGATCAGTCGCTGATCCTGGAGCACGTGACCGAGCGGAAGCAGCCCATCCACCCAGTAAGGGCCGCGTTCCCAGATGTCGCCCGGGCCGCCCAGCCACCCGTTGTCCGCTCCCACGTCCGGCCACACTTCATCGAGACGGCCGGTCATCCCTTCGGCCCAGCCTCGAAGCTGCCGGTCGAGCCAACCGGCCGGCCTCACGGCACCCAGCGGCAGGGGGACATAGACGCTCGGAACCAGCGGGGCGCGGTTCGACGGATAGTGGCTGTTTCTGGCCGATCCGACAGCCGGCCGGCGATCCGGCGTCGGGCTCCCCGCGACCTGCCCGGGAACCAGGGAGAGCGCGGAAACGGCTACCGCCCCGGTGGCGGCCCTCTCGACGAAGGACCTGCGGCTGATGCCCTGTCGATCCGAGGTCCGGCCCTTCTCGTCACCCATACTGCGCTCCGGTCTGGTGGCTGAATCGCCCGGTTTCTGTTGAGACTGGTTGCGATTCCTTAGGATACCGGTGGGCGTGTCTCGCGTCACCTGGCGGTTGTGCCCACTTCGCGAACCCGGAGTACAGCCGAGGGTAAGGAGGCAAGTGTCCCGTGTTTCCCGTTTCCTGGATGAGTCGATGCAACGTCTGACCATGAATCGTACCGTAGCGCACCTGCTGGCCGTTGCTCTCCTGGTTGCAGCTTGCGACTCTCCCGCCGACCCTCAGCCTGTGCAGCGGATCGAGTCGCTTCCGCGCGCACTGACGGATGGCGAGGTGGGCCTGATCGACGCGGGTGAGGCCTTCGCCTTCGACTTCCTCCGGCAGATCGTGGCCGAGGAAGACGCAGAGGCCAACGTGTTCGTGTCGCCTCTCAGCGCGTCGATGGCCCTTGGCATGACCCTGGCGGGCGCGGAGGCCGGCACTTTCGAGGCGATGCGCGCGGCGCTTCGGCTCGACGGCCTGAGCCGCGACGAGATAGGGGTCTCCTACCGGAGCCTTATCGACCTACTTTCGGACCTCGATCCTGCCGTCGGCGTTGAGATCGGGAACTCGGTGTGGCACCGGGAAGGGTTCTCACTGGAGGAACCGTTCGTGAGTGCTGTCGAGCGCGACTTCCTGGCGCGAGTGGCGGGACTCGACTTCAATGACCCCGCCGCGGCAGACGTGATCAACACCTGGGTCGACGAAACGACGGACGGCCTGATCGAGGGGATCGTGGAGCCCCCGATCGATCCACTTACCATGCTCTTTCTCATCAACGCGATCTACTTCGAGGGGCAGTGGACGACTCCGTTCGATCCGGCACGCACTCGCTCGGGCGACTTCCGACGCTCCGACGGGTCACTGTCCACCGCCCCCTTCATGTGGATGAGCGACCAGCGGTTTCCGCTAGCCGCGAACACCGAGTACCAGGCCGTCGAGCTTCCCTATGGGGGCGAAGCGTTCGTGATGACCGTGGTACTCCCGGCCGAGTCGATCGGGATCGATGCCTTCGTCGAGTCGCTCGACGCCGCGGCCTGGGCCGGAATTCTCTCCGGCATGGGAGAAACAGAAGTCCTCGTAGGTCTCCCGAGGTTCAGCCTGGAGTACGAGAAGTCGCTGAACGAGGTCCTGAAGGCTCTGGGAATGGAAGTGGCGTTCGACGAGGCAGTAGCCGACTTTTCGCGCATGCATCGCGACGCGCTCGACATGAGGCTGCACATCAGCCGGGTGAAGCAGAAGGCCTTCGTCGAGGTCGATGAAGAGGGAACGCGCGCCGCGGCCGTCACGTCGGTCGAAGTGGGTGTGACCTCGGCGCCTCCCACGTTCGTGGCCGACCGCCCGTTCGTGTTCGCGATCCGCGAACGCCTGTCCGGCGCCCTGCTGTTCACTGGAGTAGTGCGCGACCCCGCGGCCGGCTGACCCTGACAGGAGCCTGACTACCGTGTCACAATCCACCACACGTGCCGTCCGCATCGAGCGCCACGGCCCGCCGGAGGTGTTCGTCGAGCGCGAGATTCCGCTTCCGGTACCCGGTCCGGGAGAAGTGCATCTGCGGGTGCGGGCAGCGGGCATCAACTTCGCCGACCTGTTCATGCGCACCGGACTGTACGATACGGTGCCACCGCGTCCCTACAGCCCCGGGTTCGAGGTGGCCGGTGAGGTCGTGTCCGTGGGGGAAGGGGTCGAGGACTGGGCGCCCGGCGACCGGGCGGTGGGCCTGATCCGGCATGGCGGTTACGCGCACGACATCGTGGTTCCCACCAGGAACCTGTTCCACTACCCGGATAGCCTGACACCTGCAGAGGCAGCGGCGATTCCCGTCGTGTTTCTCACCGCCTGGGTGTGCCTTTCCGAGTGTGCCCGCGTGCGAGCCGGCGAGAGCGTCCTGATCCTCGGAGCGGCCGGCGGGGTGGGATCTGCAGCCGTGCAGCTGGCCGTCCGAGACGGGCTCCGTGTGATCGGCACGGCCGGGACTCCGGAGAAGCGTGCATTCGTCACCGACGAGCTGGGTGCCGAGGCCTGTCTCGACTCGCGCGGCGACTGGGAGCCCGACGTCGAGAGGTTGCTCGGACCGCGGGAATTGGATGTGGCCCTCGACGCCACGGGCGGCGAGGCCACGGCCGCGTGCAGGCGCCTGCTCGCTCCACTGGGCCGGCTGGTGTTCTACGGCATGAGCGCGGCCCTGCCGACCAGCCGGAAGAACTGGCCGCGCGCCGCGCTGGCATGGCTCCGGACCCCGCGTATCCATCCCATGGATCTGGTCCAACCCTGCATCGGGATTTCCGGCGTACACCTGCTCCACCTGCAGGAGCGTGAGGGACTGCTTCTCTCGGGGCTGGACGAGATCTATCGGGGAGTCGAGTCAGGTGAGCTCAAACCGATCCTCGACTGTACCTACCCGTTGACGCGTGACGGAGCCGTTGAGGCTCATCGCTACATCCACGCACGGCGCAATCTCGGCAAGGTCGTCCTCACGAACTGATCGGCGGATGGGCCCGATGCACGAAGCCCGCGGCGCCTGGCTCT
>JBDHBK010000357.1:0-3119 GCA_039592635.1 Gemmatimonadota bacterium | reverse complement strand
CGCAGGTCGTCGCCCACGTCCGGCATCGCGTTGTGGATTGTGACGAACCGTTCCGGCTTCGACACCCCGCTGTCGATGGCCAACTGGCGGTCCGACTCACAGACGGTCACGATCCGGCGGGCCAGGGGCGCCATGCTCCTCTCGATACTCCACACCGCCCTCTGTCGTCGGCCCCTGAGGGGTAGATCGAACAGCCAGCCATGAGCCGTGGTGATGGTCGGAATGCCCAGCCGTCGCCCGGCCAGGCGGCCCAGGATGCCGGCCTTGCTGGAGTGAGTGGAGATGACATCGGGACGAATCCGACGAAGATGGCCGATCAGTTCGCGCAGGGCTCGAAAGTCGCTGAGGGGCCGGATTGGACGGGTCATGTGGCGCAACTGGACGACCTCGACGCCGCGTGCCTCGAGCTGGCGGGCAAGGACACCGCCTCCACCCGCCAGGACCACGACGTCGTGACCGGACTCCTTCAGTGCCGAAGCCAGGTCGCGGACGTGAATCTGCGCCCCGCCCAGATCGTCCGATCGAGTGATCGTGTATGCGATGCGCACTCAGTTCTCCGCACTCGAGCGCCGGCTTCTCGACCAGGCGCCCGCGATCGTGACTACCAGTCCGTCATCATCTCCTCGACCGCGTAGTTCGGCCGGATGTCCACCGGTACCGTCTCCGCCAATCGGTCCAGCGCGCCCTGCATCTCGGCTGAGATCGTGCCGTATTCCTCGATGAAGGCGCCGGCTCCGTCGTAGTCCCCGGTAGCCTGCATCATCAGGTAGACGTGCGCCATCTCGGCAATCGCGACAGGGATGATCTCGAGGTCGGCCGCAAACAGGCCCGTGGCTTCATCGTACGTGATCGCGCCCCGGTCCCGAAGGAAATTGAACTGCGTCAGGCAGCCCAGACCGTGAGCCTCGGTGATCCCGAAACGCACGCACCGGAACATGTCGGCCACGTGGTCGATGTAGACTTCCTCGAGGAATGCCTGGTCGTACACACCTTCCCGGGTCAGAATCCGCAGGCTGTTCGTTCCGACCGCGTCGGCCTTGGCCTCCTCCATGGCCGCATATCGGTCTTTAAGGCCCTGGCGCGTGGTGAGATCCGGCTGGCCGGTCACGTAGTCCGGCCCCAGGCCGTGCGCCAGCTCGTGCATGAGAACGCGCGTGAAATACGGATCCACGGAGATCTTCGCCGCCTGCTCGGGCACCAGCACCTGCTCGGCGATCGGCTTGAGGATGGTCTCGAACTTGGCGTCGATGACGTTCCTCAGCATCACCTTCTTGGAGCCTTCTCCCTCACGCACGCGGGGATCGTTGGGCAGGTTGAAAGCGATCGTCTGTATCCCGGCCGCCGTCTCACCGGCAGCGTAGATCAGGGTGACCACGGAAATCGGCGACTCGAACGACCGGTCGAGGTACTTGTGTTCGTCCGGGATCGGAAGCGCAGCTTCGAGAGTCGGTAGGTTCTCGACCAGCGAGGCCAGCCGCTCGCTCTCCACCGGGTCCTTGAGCCCGATGAACGATTCGTACGAGATTTTGTAGCCGAAGAGCTGATCCTCGTAATTCTCATACGGTCCCAGGGTCGGCTCGATCAGGTTGTTCGTGAGGCGCATCCAGGCGACCTCGCTGTCATAGAACTCGTCCGACAGCAGGGCACCGGCTCGCAGCTCGAGGAACCGCTTCAGGGATGGGTTGTTGGCCCGCTCCGCGGCGGCCAGAAGATTCTCGGCAGCCGCCTCGAGGCGAGCCGTGTAGGCCTCCCGATAGGGCACCGCGATCAGGTCTCCATCGTCCGTGCGATGGATGACCGTGGTCTCTGACTTGAACGCTTCTGCATCACCGGGGTTCGCCGCGATCCACTCCTCGAACTCCTCGCGGGTCATGTCCTCGGGATAGAAGCCGGCGCCGTGCGGCTTGTGTCCGACTCCATCCAGGAACGGCTCCTCGCCGGTCAGTCGATCCCAGGGGCCGTACATGATGTCGTAGTAGTCCCGGGTCGCAGCCGATTCGGGGTCATCGCCGGATGGAAGAAGGGCCTCGGCGTCGACGTTTCCACGCCACGCCTGAAGCCGGAAGATGTCGTCCAGGTGCTCGGATGCCTGCACGAGCTCCTTGACCACTCTTCGCTGGTCGACGTCGAGCAGGGTCTCGTCAAAACCGAGGGTGACCGGTGCGAACTGGGCGAGCCGGTCCTGCATTTCGGTGGACTCCGGGTGGCGGACCTCAGTCTCCCCTCCACAGGCAAGGGGCAAAAACACGGCCAGTGCCACCGCCGCCATCCGTACGCTTCCGATCGAACGCATGACTCAATCCCTCCAGTCGCCGGCGGCCGGATCCCTCTCCGCCGCCTTCTTCTTCTCACGCTTCACCGCCGCGGTCACGAAAAGGGCGAATCCGCCCCATACGAACACGAGGACCACGACCATCGTGATGATTCCCTGGGTGGTCAGAACACCTCCTCGGTCCAATCACTGTCATCAGAATAGCCGGATTCTACCTTACCGGGAGCGCTCGAGCGAGCACGTCAGGCGTGGCTGCCGTGGGGAGATGCGATGTGACGCCAGCGCCACGCCACGCGTCTTGTTTGTGACTACCCGAGGCTGTCGTTGCCGGCTCCAATCGCAGATTCAGAGAAAGCGGTGGACGTCACATGAACCGGACGCTGCGCGCGTGCAACAGATTCGGTATGGGAGCGACCGTGGGCGAGCCCGCGTTGTCCGATCCCAGGGGCTGGTTGCTGGAGCAGGTTCGACCGGATGCCGCCGCACTCCCGGACGACACTCTTCCGACCGGCTTCGACGTAGGCAAAGCCAACCGCGCGCTGATCGAGGCGCAACGGAGCCGCAATGAGGACGCGACCCGCGAGGCACGGGAGACGATTCGCGGGATCGCCCGGCAGGAAGGCGCAGCTACACTGCGCGCCCGAATCACGTCGAGCATGCCGTTCGCCGAACGGATGGTCGCCTTCTGGTCCAACCACCTGTGCATCGCGGTCCCCGCAAAGCCGACGCTGGCGGCGTTGGCCGGTCTGTACGAGCGTCAGGTGATCCGTCCGCATGTGTTCGGACGCTACGAGGACATGGTCCTCGCCTCAGCGCGTCATCCGGCAATGCTCATCTATCTCGATAA
>JBDHBK010000356.1:0-3124 GCA_039592635.1 Gemmatimonadota bacterium | reverse complement strand
AGCGGCACTCCTCCGACCTCGTTCCATGCCTCCATGGCGCGGATGGCCTGATCCCAGAAGCGGGGACGTCCCGGCGGCGGCTCCGTGAAGTGCACCCAGAGCGTGCGCCGCGCGTCTGTGGTAGTGCGCCAGAGAGGAAGGGGTGGCTCGGGGTGGCCGTCGAGGCTTCCGAGGTACACGCGCGGAGAGGGCACCACCGCCGGGCCGGTGTAGTCCACCTGGGCCTTCGCGACAGCGGGAAACGCAGCCATGGCAACCCAGGCTGCGATCCCGGTCGCTGCCAGGCGTCGCCACCCGGCGCGCCGCAGGTGTCCCCGGTGTCGTGCAGATTCCAGTATCGGATTCTCCTTGGTGTTCACAAGTAGTCCGATTGCCAGGGTGCCTCGATTCCACAGAAAGCGGCAAGCCACCGGCTCTCGACATCCCGCGACCCCGTCCCTCTCATCCTGCGGGCCGCCGCATGTTCTGCCTCTCCCCCCCGCTCGACACGTACGGCCGGCGCCTCGAGAGCGGGCGGTGGCAGGGGCGCCCGCCCGACCGCGTCGGCCAACGTGGTCAGCCAGGCGGGTGCGTGTCTCTGTCCTGCGGCCTTCTGCCGGAGCGTGAGCAAGCGGACGACACCGGTCGCGGGAAACGCCTCCACGCTCCACGGGTCCACCTCGCTCGCGAGGCGACGGTCCAGGTCCGTCAGGCCGGCGGTAAGATAGCGGCGTCCAAACGTAATGCGGTAGGCAGCACTGGTGCCCGGCCGTTCCGGGGCTGCCGATGCGACGTCGCCCGTGCCGGTCGCCTCGCGGTCCACCTCCCGGATCTCGATTCCGCGATCCAGAGCCCAGCGCTGCAGCGCTTGGGCACGCGTCGTCACCGAACCCGGCCCACCTGCCAGGGAGACCCACGCGCTGGCCGATCCCTTTCCTCCCGCCCGACCTTCCCACCGAATGGCCTCCAACCGAGGCGCTCCGGTGAACATGGTCTCTACGTCGCCCAGGGCCTCTCCGGCGAGATGGAAGTGGCGGAGCATCCGCGGGCGGGGCCACAGTCTGAGAGTGACGGTCGTCACGATCCCCAATCGGGCACGGCTCCCGCAGATCAGCTTCGGGATGTCGTATCCGGCGACGTTCTTCATCACGGCGCGTCCCCACCGGGTGCGTCTGCCGTCCCAGAGTGCCAGGGTGCTCGCCAGGACGTGCCGTCGAACCGACCCGTAACTCTCGTCGAACGGACCCGCTGGAGCGGCCGCCACCCAACCGCCGACCGACCGATCCTCCGCGTGGCCGAGCAGGGGCAGCCATAGGCCTGCCTCTCCAACCACCCTGGCAAGGGTCGAAAGCCGCATTCCAGCGCCGACGGTGATGGTCAGGTCACTCGGCTGGAAGTCGACGACCTCCGACAGCCGGCTCATGGATACTCCCGATCGAGGGAGCGTTCCGAGACCCGAGGGTGGTCGGTCCAGGGGTGCTCCGGTAACCGCGGGCACGCCCTCGTCTCGGACGAGATCCTGCGAGGAGGCGATCCACTCGCTCAATTCAGGAGCTGACTCCGGACGAAATGTTTTCAATCGGTTTCGTCCTCCCGCTCATCCGGAAGCAGCTTGCCCGGGTTCGCGAGACCGGTGCGGTCCGTGGCGTCTCTGAGTGCCCGCATGATGTCGAGCTCCTGTTCGCCGAACACCAGATCCATGTGTCGTACCTTGTCTGCGCCGACTCCGTGCTCGCCGGTGATCGTTCCTCCGGCGTCGACGCAAAGGGCCATGATTTCGTCACCCGCACTCTGAACCCGCGCCACCTGCTCAGCGTCACGCCGGTCAAACAGGAGGTTTGGGTGGACGTTTCCGTCGCCCGCATGGAAGAAGTTCGCGAGCCGGAGATCATGCCGGCGCGCGATTTCGACAAACCTGGGAAGGAGATCGGGCAACGCGGAGCGCGGCACGGCGGCGTCCTGGACGAACACGTCAGGCGCCAGTCGGCCCAGTGCTCCGTATGCCTTCTTCCTGGCTTGCCAGATCGCGAGACGCTCCTCTTCGGAGTGGGCGTGTCGGACTTCCCGGGCCCCACACGCCAACACCGCCTTTTCGGCCTCGTCGAGATCCTCGGCGGCCTCTTCCGGGTCACCCTCGCATTCGACGACCAGCGCGGCCTCGGTGTCGAGTGGAAGCCCGGCTGCAAAGACCGATGCCTCGACGACGGCGATGGTCTCCCGGTCCACCAGTTCCAGGGCCACGGGAACGACTCCCGCATCGAAGATCTGGCCCACGGCCCTTCCCGCGTCCGTGACACTGTCGAAGAGGGCGAGGAAGGTCCGCACACCGGCCGCGACCGGGGCCAGGTTCACGCGGATCCGGCTGATCACGCCCAGCGTGCCCTCGGAACCGGTAAAGACCCCCGCCAGATCGAGACCGCCGTCTTCTCCCCGTCCCACCACGAGTGGCGTCCCATCCGGGAGGATCATCTCGAGCGCTGCCACGTGGTCGGTCGTCACGCCGTGCTTCAGGCAGTGCGGCCCGCCTGAATTCGCTGCCACATTGCCGCCGATCGTGCAGGCAGCCGAACTTGCGGGATCCGGCAGATACCGGAGGCCGTGGCCCTCCGCCGCCGCGTTGATCGAGTCGGTCAGGGCTCCGGGCTCGACGAGAGCCGTGCGTCCAACAGCGTCGACTTCAAGGATCCGGTGCATTCGAGTGGTACAGACGAGGACACCGCCCGTGGCGACCGCTCCACCGGCGAGGCCAGTTCCCGCTCCCCGAGCCACGAACGGCACCCGCGCTTCATGAAGCAGGCGGATCACCTGGATGAGTTCGTCCCTGTCGGCGGGGAATACGGCCGCGCCGGGAAGACCCTTAGAGGTAGTGAGCGCGTCGGCTTCGTATGACACGAGCCGATCACGATCGTCGATTACCGCGCCCGGATGAAGAGCGGCCCGCAGTGCCGGGAGAAGACCCGCCGGCAAGGCCCGTTCGGAGGACATGGCCGGACGTTAGGCGAGGCCCGGGAAACCGGCAAGCGCGGGCCGTTTTCGGGTTGACAGAAACAGGGTCGAGGGCTACCATCGTTGGCCCGTTGCGGGGTGGAGCAGTCTGGTAGCTCGTCGGGCTCATAACCCGAAGGTCGCAGGTTCGAATCCTGCC
>JBDHBK010000355.1:0-5076 GCA_039592635.1 Gemmatimonadota bacterium | reverse complement strand
TCAAGATTGCCTCGACGGCGTCGTCCTCGGGCCGTCTCGACTCGTCCGGCGTCTCGGAACGCGCCTCGACGTCATGGGCTGGGGCATTGACGGCCGAGTCATCCCACCACGCGCTCGGGCCCTCGGCCAGGTCGGCGCCCTCGCCGGACTCCGTCCCTCCCGGCTCGGTCTCGACCGGCTCGGCTTCCAGACTTTCGACCCCGACCGTCTCGAACGCGGCAGCATCGAGATCCCTCAGGCGCTGGCGTACCTCGAGATCGGAAGGGTCGATCTGACCCAGTCGCTCGTACCAGTGACGCGCCTCATCCGTATCCCCTCGTTCGTCGGCCAATCCCGCCAGCTCCCGAATCGCGACGAGGTTCGCTCCGTCCAGCTCCAGCACCCGGCGAAAAGACTCGAGGGTCTCGCCCATCCGCCCCATGTCGCGCAGCGCTCGCGCCCGAACGATATGGCCGCTGGGGTAGTCTGGGTGGCGAAGCAGCCCTTCCTCGAGAACCGCGAGCGCCTTCTCGGGCTGTCCAGCCTTACGATAGGCATCGGCGAGGCGAGCAAAGACGAGGCTTTCCGGCTGACGTCGATACTGCTCCTCGAAACGCCGGATCTCTTCGCTGGCAGGAGAATTGGGGCCCATTGTGCCTTCAGCATCCGTTGAGCGGAATCGGGAATCGTGGTCTGGATCCGGAACGCGAAGAAGTTACCGGCCGGCGTTCACCAGTGTCAACGCACTGGAACGCGGTTCGTGTTGCCTGCCTCCGCAAGTCAGAATAGGTTTTGCTGCTTCCATTCAGGACGAAAACTGGATGATTGGGGGCCTGTGGCCCCGTTGAGAATAACGTCGAATCGCGTTCCTGGGTTCAGGACACAGAAGGAGTCGGTAGTCGTATGATGATGCGCTCGATTCGGGCGAACACGAAGTGGATCATGGTCTTCCTGGCCGTCGCGTTCGCGGCCTGGCTGGTGCTCGACTGGGTCAACAGCCGGGACACGCAGGCGGCTTCCGGGGCCAACCCGGTGATCGCCGTCATTAACGGGCAGGAGATCAGGTACGTTCAGTGGAGCAATACTCTGGAGCTGGCCCTGAACAACGCGCGGGCTTCCAGCGGTGGCGCGGTGATGACCGACGAGGAGACCCGGCAGGTCGAGCTGCTAGCGTGGGACCAGCTGATCCAGGACGTGTTGATCCAGCAGGAGATCGACAGGCTCGGAATCGAGGTGACGAATGCGGAGGTGCAGCAAGCATTTCGGCTGTCGCCGCCGCCTGACTTGATGCGCTATCCGGCATTCATGACCGACGGCGTCTTCGACTATGCCAAGTACCAGCAGTTCTTCTCGGATCCGAGCGTTGATGAGCAGATCCTGCTTCAAATCGAGACGTACTACCGGGCTACCCTCCCACGCGCCCGGCTGAGCCAGATGCTGCAGCAGGGAGGCGCCATCAGCGACGCGGAGCTGTGGCAGGAGTTCCGGGATCGGAACGAAGCGGCCACCGTCACCTTCGCCACCGTTCCAGCGGACCCGACGCTAGCGATCGAGATACCGGAAGCGGAGTTGCGAGCGTACTACCGTGACCATCTCGAAGACTTCGAGCGCCCGGCCACGGCGACGATCAGCATCGTGAGCTTCGCGACGATTCCCGGTGCGCGAGACACCCTGTACGCGCAGGCTCTGGCCGACACGATCCGCATGTCGATAATGGACGGCTCGATGACGTTCGAAGAAGCTGCGGCCCAGTCTTCGGCGGATGCCGCCACTCGTGCGACGGGTGGACAGTTGGGCAGATTCGGTCCCGGGCAGCTTCTTCCGGCCTTCGAAGAGGCCACCTCGGAGCTGGCCGTGGGCGATGTCGCTGAGCCGATTTCCTCTCCTCAGGGACTGCACCTGTTGCAGGTCACGGAGCGTGACGGCGACACGGTGGCCGTGTCGCACATCCTCGTGCCGGTGGAACTGTCGCCCGCCGGCGAAGACGAAATGTTCGACCTCATGGACGAACTCGAGGGCGTCGCGCTGATCGACGGAATCGCGGCGGCCGCTGACTCGGTTGGCGTCCCGATCGCAAGCAACGTTACGGTCACCGAGGGATTCGACTTCGTTCCGGGAGCCGGAGCCCTGGGGGTGGCCGTGGATTGGGCCCTCGACCCGCTCACACCGTTCGACGAGGTCAGCGAGTTCTTCCAGAACGCTTCGGGCTATCACATGGTGGAAGTCGCCGGACGGCTCGAAGGAGGCACCTTCAGCTTCGAGGAAGTGAGAGACCAGGTCCGGGAGACGCTGGCCGTCGAGAGGCGGCGCGATGCAGCTCTCGAAGCGGCGCGGAGCCAGTGGGCCGCGCTGGAGCCCGGATCGTCCCTCGAGGATGCGGCAACCGGAATGGGGTGGACGATCGGGACCGCAGGACCATTCACGAGGCGTCAGTTCGCGGCGGGACTGGGGCGCGACACAGAGGCCGTCGGAGCAGCGTTTGCGGCTCCATTGGGTGAGACCGCGGGTCCCCTGGACGCGGGCGACGGGGTCGTCTTTCTGCGCGTCGATGATCGCACGCAGGCGAATCCCGAACTATTCGTCGCTGTCAGGGAACAGCTCAGATCCCAGATGCAGATGCAGGCCGCTCAGGCGAACGTGAATCTGTGGATTGCCGGACTGCGGGAAACGGCCACGGTAGTGGACCGGCGGGATCGGCTGAACCAGCGGGCAGCGGCAGCGGGTCTGTAGACCGGACAACGGATGCGGGCCGGCCCCGCGTCCGTCAAGAGAACCTACGAGAGGCGGGGTTGCGAATTCCCCGCCTCTCTTGCATCGCGGAGCTCAGACTCGTGGCTGGGCTTCCTTCTGGCCTTCCTCCTGCTTGGCAACGTCGTTGGTGGTGTCCGAGCTGCCAATCTCCTTCAACTCGTTCTCAACCTCCTTCAACGATCCCTTGAACTCGCGGATCCCCTTGCCCAGCGAGCCACCGATCTCTGGCAAGCCCTTCCGATGTCAGTAGCCTACAGAAGTGATTTCGCGAACCACGCCAGTAGTAGTATGCCTACAACGCTGAGAATGTTCAGCCTGATCACCAGGGGCCCCACCGTCATCGCGACCACCAGCAGGTCGATTGTCAGCGGCCCCAGGGACGCAGCGACCGTCGTCACGAAGAACTCGCGCGCGGCACTGGCCGGCAGAGCCAGTGACATGAGTTCCGTGAGCAGTGCCCCCAGCATCATGCCTCCGGCCACGATCAGCGCGACTCTCTTCCCCGACGGCCTGCGCCTTCCACCGAAATCCACGGTCATTTGCTGCGTCCCACGACGAAGTCCACGGCTTGAGTCAGAATTCGAACGGCCGGTTCATCGGGCAGTTCGGCCAGGCGGCCCTTGGCCGCGCCGGCGTAGTCACGCGCCCTCTGCCGCGCATACTCCAGGCCGCCTGCCTCGCGAACGAGTTCGACTACCCCGGCGATCTTCTCCTTCGACGGCAACGGGTCCGCGAACACGTCCTCCACGGCCGTCCGGCCCGTCGCGTCCAGCCTCGGAAGGGCCGCGATAAGCGGCAGGGTAACCTTGTGCTCTCTCAGATCCAGCCCACTCGGCTTTCCCGTTACATCCGCCGTCTGGTCATAATCGAGCAGATCGTCCGTGATCTGAAACGTCATCCCGAGATCACGGCCGTACCTCGCCAGCGACCTCCGGTAAGCCGGCTCGCCGTACATGGCCCCCAACTCGCAGGCCGCGCTGATCAGCGAGGCCGTCTTCCTGTCGCACAGCAGGGTGTAGTCTTCTTCACTGGCGCCAAGAGCGTCGTGTGCAGCCAGCTGTTGCATCTCCCCGATCGACATTCGATTGGACGCGTCCGCGAGCAGATGCACCGCCTCGATATTCCCCAGCTTCGTGATCTCGACCAGAGCGCGGGAGTAAAGGTAGTCGCCCATGATGACCGCGACCTGGTGACTCCACCTCGAGTTCACGGTAGGCATCCCGCGGCGCTCGGGTGAATGATCGACGGCGTCATCGTGCACCAGGGTGGCGACATGCATCAACTCGACGACCGCAGCCAGACGAACGGCCTCCGGAGCATACCGTCCTCCCACCGCATTGCACAGTAGAACCAGGGTCGGCCGCAGCAACTTGCCACGCGCTGAGAGCAGGTAGTCGCTGACCTCGTTCACAGCCCCGAAGTCGGCTTCCACCATGCCCTTGAGCTCGGCCTGCACCCGGGCGAGCCTCGCGGCGATCGGTTCCTGTAACCCTTCGAGAGTCGGTATGACGGCGTCGAGCATCGGCCTCCCCGGGAAGCTCCTGGCGCGCCCGTCGCCGGGCGCAGGATCGACCGGATTATACCGTCACGCGGGAAGTGTGGACAACAGGTGAGTGGCATCGGCCCTTGAAGGGTCGATCTGGAGGACGCGCTCGAGACAGGCCCGGGCGGAGGCTCGATCTCCGGACCGCATGTGCGCGACACCCAGTTGGAACAAGACTCCCACCTTCTCGCGGTCCTCGCCTGGTTGCGTCGCCGCGAGACCGAGCGTCCGCCGGGCCTCGTCGTAGCGCCTGAGGGCCACCAGGCATTCACCGAGGCGCTCATAGGCCGGGAGCGGATCAGAGATCCCCTGCAAGGCCATCTTGAATTCACGAGCTGCCTCGTCCCACATCTCCATCTGCCGGAATCATAGTGGGACTCGTAGTCCGGGGCTTCCTCGGTCACCTCCTGGTCCGAGTCTTCGCCGTTCAGATCCTCGAACATGGCATCGATCTCGCCGGGCGCCTGGACGATCTCGACTTCTGACGATGCGGCCGAATCCGTCGCCGGTTGCTCGAGCGTCAGGCGTTCCGGCTGCTGTTGCCTCCGCCGCTCGCGGGCGAGTTCGTCAGCGTCTACCGCCGCGATTCCGGCCCGAGCTTCGGCGTTCCCTGGATCGAGGTCGAGGATTCGCCCGTACACCGTGCGGGCGCTCCTGAAGCCGTTTTGCCGGCGGAGACATGCCGCCAGGTCGAGATATGATGAAATGAGGAGGCCGCGGTCATTCGTCATGATCGCGAACTCGTTCTTCTGGTGGTGAAGAACCACGTCGTCCGGACGCAGACCGAGAAGTCGGTCGACAGC
>JBDHBK010000354.1:0-3157 GCA_039592635.1 Gemmatimonadota bacterium | reverse complement strand
CCGACGCTCGGGCGGCGGCCGATGCCGCGATCGAGATCGATCCGGCCTTCGCCTCGGCACACGTCGCGTCCGCGGCCGCGGCGCTCCTGCTTGGCGACCAGGCGGCTGCCCGGGACGCGATCGCGGAGGCGCTGCGCCACGCCTATCGGCTCCCGGAGCGCTCCAGGCTTTTTCTCCAGATGCTGGACCGGATGCTCTTCCGGATGGACCCGGCCGGCGCCCTTCAGACCGGCGGATATTGGACCGAGCTCTATCCTCAGGACCCATTGGCCCGCGAGCTTCTGGCGGCAGCCTACGGAATGCAGGGCGATGTGGACGGCCAGATCGCCCAGTATCGGGCACTCATCGCCATAGACTCCACCGACGGCGAGTCGCTCAGGGCGATCGCTGACGTCTTCCAGGGGAAACAGGACTACGACAGTGCGCTGGTGTACTACGCCCGCCTCGCTGACCTACAGCCGACGGACGTTCCGACACGCCTGAGCATCGCGGCGACGCGGATCAGCCTCCTCGAGTTCGACGAGGCGCGTGACGAGCTGGAGCGTGCGCGGATCGCCGCCCCCGACGATCCGGACGTCCTCAGCCGGCTCGCAGGACTCGACTTGCAGCAGGGGAGTCACGACGACGCGGCGCGTCGCCTCGAGCAGATGTCCACCCTCGCCCGTACACCGCAGCAGCGCGCGCTGGTCGCGGGCTTCGCAGAAAGGTACTTCTACAGCCTCGGTCAATACGGAGGCCTGCTGGAAGCGCACGGCCGGCGACTCGCCGCGATCGGAGAGTTTCTGCCCCCAATATCCGCCGTGGTAACGATCAACGATTCGGAAGCACTCACTTTCGCTGGCGACTGGGGCCGAGAAGCTGATGCCCTGGCGGAGATCGACAGTCTTCGGGCCGGCGTCGAGGAGCCGTGGAGCCTGGCGTTGGACGTAGCGGCAGTGCAGGCCCACCTGGACCGGGACGACATCGAATCGGCAGCAGTATCCCTGGCAGGCCTTCGCGCGCTGAGCGAGTCGTTCGGCGAAGCCAGGGTGTTCGCACGCATCGCCTGGGTCGAGGGAAGGATCGCCGAGCTGGAGGATGGCGACTGCGGGCGCGCATTGGAGAGTTACGAGGAGGCGCGGCAGCTGTCGCCGCAGTCGCCTGCGTACCGGGCCTGGCTGACCATTTGCCTGACGTCCCTCGAGCGGTGGGAGGAGGCCGAAGTCCATCTCGCCTGGCTGCTCGAGCGCTTCCCGGGCTTCGCCATGATTCGGCTCGTCGCGGCGCAGCACTACGCTGCGCGCGGACGGACGGACGAAGCGATTGCCGAGCTCGAGATCGCCCTGGGCTATTGGTCTACCGCGGATTCGGACTACCGGCCCGCGCAGGAAGCGCGTGCGTTGCTGGATGATCTCCAGGCGGCGCGGTGAGAATGTGAGACCCTAGCGTGACGGTGCTCGACCACATCGGCGGAACGAGGCCTGTCGTACCTGCCAGGCCCGATTGCCGGGCGCAAGCCAATCCGCTCGCACCCGGCGATCGAGGCGTGATCAACCCCTGGCTTTTCCTATGGCCCGGGTCTCGTCGTCGTCGAAGACCGGCGTGACTTCGACATCGAGAATCGAGTTCCAGCCCAGAAGCCAGTTGGAGACCGCCGCCGCGTCGTCGGACTCGATTATGGCGACGCCTGTCAGACCGATCAGGTCATGCCAGCGTCCGATCACTTCAATGGAGTCGCCGAACTCCGCCCGAGCCTCTTCATCGGTCATTTCGCTGAACGCCTTAAGCGCATCGTGCCTGTGTTCGTCGTGCACTCGCCAGGAGACCATGAACTTCATGCACACCTCCGCAGGGGGGTTGAAATGGACCAACAGTCTACACGCGACGGTATGAAACAGCCAGCCACGTGGCCCGCGCCGTTCGCCGGGGTGGCCTCAGCAATCGTTCTTGTGTCACTTGGGGCTGGTCGACCAAGGATGTTGTGGCTCCTGCGGGGAGCGCCGGGCGCGAGTTGATGTCACCGAAACCACAGGAAGGACGAGCCTATGAGCCGGGCAGAACAGGACCGCCACGTAGATTACATCGAGTTCCCGACCACGAACATCGAGGCGAGCAAGAGGTTCTACTCCGGGGTTTTCGGCTGGGAGTTCACCGACTACGGTCCGGACTACTCGAGCTTCAGGGACGGTCGGATGTCCGGCGGGTTCGCGTCAGCCCCGACCGTTGCTGCAGGCGGCCCCCTGGTCGTGCTCTACTCCATCGGGCTGGAGGAGATCGAAGCGGCGATCCAGGCACACGGTGGGCAGATCGTCAGGGAGACGTTCGAGTTTCCGGGGGGGCGGCGCTTTCACTTCACGGACCCGAGCGGAAATGAGCTGGCGGTCTGGTCGGACCAGTAGCTTCTCCTGTGGGTGTGGTGTCTCGGGTCCCTGGACCGGTGGCGTCATGAAGCGCGTGGGGAAGCTATCCTCAGCCTACTGTGACTCCGTGCCGTGGGATCGGCAGCGCGGCGATGGTCGGCATCATCGCCTATCTTCTCCATCGCATTCGCCGGATTGAGGCAGGGACTGCGGGCGACGCAGGCTCAAGGCAGCTGTCCGAGCAGGCAAGCGGGATGCGAGAAGAGTTGCTTGCCGTCTTTGAGGGTTGGAAGGGCCGTGCTCATAGGCTGATCCACCATGCAGAGACCTCAGGAGACGTAATATGTGCAATCGCAGCCGCCTCGGATTGTGGCCCTGGGTTATCGTTCTCTTCACTCTGGCCGCTTGCAGCAAGGACGATCTGCTCGAACCGGGCGGTGCCCAGGGCATCGACGGCATCGTCCTCTTGGGTCCGCAGTGTCCGGTACAGACGCTGGAAGACCCTTGTCCTGACCTCCCATACGAAGCCTGGATAGGCGTGCGCACGCGCGACGGAGAGTCCGTGACTCGCATCCGTTCCGGAGAGGATGGACGATTCCGCATCGGCTTGCGTCCCGGTCGATACGTGCTCGATCCCGAGTCCGGAGACCCGTTTCCGATCGCGAGTGAGCAAGAAGTCGAGGTCACGGACGGCGCCTATTCCGAGGTAGTGGTCAGCTTCGACACCGGGATCCGGTAGGAACCAGGGCGCCGGTGGCGATCGGCGCCTTCGGGGCTCTCCGTCCCGGTTGCAGCCATCCGCTCGAGGAAAGAACATG
>JBDHBK010000353.1:0-3164 GCA_039592635.1 Gemmatimonadota bacterium | reverse complement strand
CTCCAGCCGCCGACGGACGTCTTCGCCGCCTGGATCGCCGGCCGTCGCCGCGTCGAGAAGCCGGGCGGCGCGCTCCGCGGCTTCCCTCGCCCGGTCCCGGGCCCGGCCCGCGGCCGATCGGGCCTCTTCCTGTCGGGCGAAGTGGGTCCGGTGAACCGCCAGGTTCGCCGGCAGGAGTTCGGGTGCGGGAATCCCTGTGGCGATCGAGTTCAATTTCGCGCGGGCCCCGGCGAGATCTTCTTCCACGCGCCGGGCCTGGTTCGCGGCGTGCGATTCCGAGCCGCCCTCTGATCTCGCTTGCCACACGGCGGACCCGGCGAGGACGAGGCCGGCGACGGCCATTACCGCGCCCACCGCGCTGGACAGGGCCAGCCCGACCGCTCCACCCAGAGCTGCCAGCGCGATGCCCGCGATAGCGATCCGCGATCGCCAGGGGGAGGGTAGGCTGGACCCGAATGCCGGCGCACCCGCCATCTGCCCCTCCAGGGCCGCGACCCGGTCCCACAGGAGTTCGGCTTGCCCGAGCCGAGCTTCAAAGTCGTCCGGGTACCGCCCTCCAGACTCCGCGCTGACCTGTTCGGCCTCCGCCCGCCCGAGTTCGGCGGTCGCCTCCTCCAGCCAGCGCATGGCTTCCGTCAGCGCCGCCAGGTGCGCCTCCGCTTCCTTCTGCTCCGCCAGCAACGTCCGGCGTTCCGTGATCGGCCGATAGGCAGCTTCGAGAAGTCTGATCTCAGCCTGGACCTCGTCAAGACTCGACTGGATCTCAGCGGTCCGCTGGATTACCGGCCGCTTCCGCCGGCGGGCGTCCCGGGCCGCTTCAAGCCGCTCGACGCCCCGTGAGACGGCCTCCTGCAACTCTTCGAGCTCGCGCGCCAGTCTCTTGGCTCGACCCCCCGGTTCGATCGGCTCCCGCGTGAGGGCTTCGAAAGCCTCTCGGAGCTCTTTGAGCGCCGTTTCGACCTTGCGGTGCGTGCCCGCGGCTGCCCGCAGGAGCTCGTCATCGAGCTTCGTGTCCACGAGTTCACCCTGGGCGATCCAGGCGGTTCCCCGGTACGGCTCGAGAGTCCCGAATCCGATCCACTCGCGGAGAAGATCCTGGTATCGCCGGCTCTCACTGCGCACACCCACAGGATTCCCGTCGCCACGGAACACTTCCCGGTCCGCGGAGTCCTCGCGCGCGACGACCTGGTCGCTCGCGAAGTCCCGGTGCACGGCGAAGCGGCTTCCGTCGGTAGCGCGGAGCCACACCCGGCCCTCGGTCGGCCTCCCGGACCAGGGCTGACGCAACTCCAGGAGCCTCCGTTCTTCCGGCTTTCGACGACTGAAACCGTATAGCGTCCGCAGAAAAGCCTCGAGCAGTGTGGTCTTGCCCGACCCGTTGCCGCCGGCGATCACCACCGGGCGTGCATCGTCCGGGAGGTCGAAGCGTCCCGAGTGGCACCCGTATTCGAGCTCGATCGCCTCGAGGCGCGGCTCGCTCACGTGACGCCCATGGCTCGAAGTGCCTTGCGGAGGGCCCGTTCCCGGAGTCCCACCTCGGCGTCGTCGGATGCGGCACGGATCCTGTCGAGGCCCAGGCGTGCCAGGTGGCCCACGACATCGTCACGGGTCGCCAGTTCCGCGAGTTTGTCCGAGTCGTAGTGCCTCGTGCGATCCTGGACCCGTGCGAACGGGAAGCGGGCCGCGAGTCCAGCTTCCACTCGCTCCGGATCGACCGCGAACTCCGTTTGCCCCGAGAGCGTCGCGACCGGGAGCGACCCCGCGTCGACGAGGCCGGCCACCAGTTCGACGACTTCCAGGTCGTCCGAGCACGTGCTGACATCGACCTCCGGAAGGGCCTGCAGCGGCGGCACTCCAGAGGGTATGAGCCGGGCGACGGGAGTCGAACCGGGAGTCACTTCAGCCAGCACGACGCCTCGGGGTCCGGTCTCCGTATGGTCGAGCGCGGCGAAAGAGCCGGAATAGCATGCGGGAACGGAGCCGTCGGCTGCGAACTCCGTGGGCGGGCGGAACCTGTGGTAATCACCGAGCGCGATATAGTCGACGTCGAGCGCTCCGAGCTCATCCCGTGAGAGGCGCAGAGAATCGCCGCCAGACCAGTGAGGCGCGTCGCGGACGGCCCCGTGCAGCAAGGCCACGTGAACTCCCTCGGCCTCCGTTCGCTTGAAGATGGCCAGGGGGTCGGGCTCGTGAGCGAAGTCGTAGGCGAAACCGTACACATGGAGCGGGCCCGCTTCCGTGTCGACGCTGATGGGCTGGCTCGGATCGGGAGCGCTGAATACGTGCGCGGCCTCGGGAAGGTCGGCGTACGGACCTGGAATGACCAGCGGGTCGTGGTTGCCGGGGACCAGGAACACGGCTGGCACGACTTCGAGCAACTGCCGGACCACTTCCCGGGCCTCGGCAGCGCTCCGCTCGTCCGGCCGCGGACCGTCGAACAGGTCGCCGGCAACCAGAACCGCGTGAACCTGGTGCTCACGTGCCGTTTCCGGGAGGAGGCGAAATGCCCGGAGTACGGCCTCCGACCGCTCTCCGGCGTGCGGCCCGAAGGAGGCGTACGAGGCGCCAAGGTGTACGTCCGCAAGGTGCAGGATACGCATCATGCAGCGTATCTTAACGACTAGCGCTGACAGGGCCAGACTTTCGAGCGAGTTGGACTGAAATACACCAGGAGACGGAATGAGCCGCCGCTTCAGCTGTCGATCGACGATCAACGCGAGCCCGCTTCAACTGTGGGACTGGCACGCCCGGCCGGGTGCGCTCGAGCGCCTGGTGCCGCCCTGGGAGCGCATCCGGCTGTTGAGCCGCACTGGGTCCATTGAAGCCGGTGACCGGACGGAGCTGGAGTTGCGGGCCGGACCGTTCAGGCTACGGTGGCTTGCCGAACACCTCGACTGCGAACCCGGTCGAGGCTTCACGGATCGAATGGTCCGGGGGCCCTTCGCTCGTTGGACCCACCGCCATTCCTTCGAACCCGCGGGCCTCGAGGGTTGCCGGCTCTCCGACGAGATCGAATACGGTCTGAAGGGAGGCCCCGTCGCAGACGCCCTGGCCGGATGGGCCGTCGAAAACAGGCTGCGGCAGACATTTGGCTATCGTCACCGGGTCACGGAGGGAGATCTGGCTGTGCATCGCAGGTATTTTCCCGACGGCCCGCAACGGTT
>JBDHBK010000352.1:0-4125 GCA_039592635.1 Gemmatimonadota bacterium | reverse complement strand
GGGGGGACCGTGATCGTCGATCCCGACGGAAAGGTCGTGGCGGGCCCCGCCGATCAGGAGGAGACAATCCTCTACGCCGATGTCAGGCCGGACCAGCTGGTGGGCCCGCGCTGGCAGATCGACGTGGCCGGTAACTATGCCCGCCCCGATGTGTTCGAGCTCCGGGTGCACCGCCGTTCGACCCCCGCGTTGACGATCGTCGAGACGGAGGACGAGCTCCTTCCGCTGGACGATCTTGCCTCCGGATCAGACTGACATCGGGAGCGTCCGGCGGAACTCGCCGGGGCTCTTCGTTTAGGTTCAGATCATGCGAGTGCACGAGCTGAGCCGCGTTCTGTGCGTCACGACTGTCCTGGCCACGTCCCTGTCGTTGGTGGCCCGGCCGCTGCATGGACAGGGGGCTGCCGCCCTGCCGGACGCCGGCGAGACCGCGGCCATGGATTCGTCCGCCGGCTCCCTCGTCGGTCCGCCGCCGCCTCCCCTGTTCCACTCCGATCGCATGGAGCGGATGCTCGCCGAAGCGGAGGGAATGAACGCTCTCACAAGCCTGATCGTGGCCCGTCGAGACAGCGTGCTGGTGGAGAACTACTATCGCGGCCTCCGACCGTCTCAGACGGTCAACGTCAAGTCGGTTTCGAAGACGTTGCTGTCGCCGATGGTGGGGATCGCGCTGAGGGACGGCCTTCTGGACGGTGTGGATCAGCCGCTCTCCGACCTTCTCCCGGATTACTACGAGATCCTGGCTGGGAGGGGCTCTCTCGATCCGCGGCAGAACGAGATCGAATTGAGGCACGTGCTGAGCATGCGCACCGGCATCGAGACGGCTTCCTTCGGGAACTACGGTTCTTGGGTGGCATCCTCGGACTGGGCGTACGATCAGCTTCGCCGCCCCATGATCTGTGAGCCGGGTGACTGCCACGAGTACTCCACGGGAAACACTCACCTCCTGTCCGTGATCCTGACCCGGCGCTCCGGAAAGAGCCTGCGCCGATACATGCTCGATGAACTGTTCCGCCCCATGGGGATTGGCCTCGGTGAATGGGACCGAGATCCACAGGGCCGATACCTGGGCGGGAACAACATGTCCCTGCGACCGCGCGACATGCTGAAATTCGGTCAGCTGTACGTCAACGGAGGGCGCTTCGAGGGGCAGCAACTGGTGCCGGAGGACTGGATCACGGCTGCCTGGCGTCCGACCGGGTCTTCGCCCTGGAACGGTCACGGGTACGGGTATCTCTGGTGGATGCGTCGCTGGGGCGGCGAGCGGGCGTACTTCGCCTGGGGATACGGCGGTCAGTTCATCGTGGTCGTACCTCGACTGGACCTGGTGATCGTCGCCACATCGTCGCTGCGGGCCCGTGAGCGGGGACACACCCGGCGGATGTGGCGGTTCTTCGACCGGTACGCGGTTCCGACGTTCAAGGTCGGTTGGGGGGCGGAGTCCAGGGACGAGGGCTTGCGATGAAGTACTTCCGATTCACGTGCTGGGTGCCCGCGGTAGGGTGGCTCTACGCGCGGAGTGTCGTCGATCGGTACGACGGCTGGGGCGCCTGGGCCGCGGCTCCGTTGCTCCTCCTTCCTGTGGCCCTGAGCGCCCTGTTCGTGGGGGTGGGACTGCTGACCATCAGCCGTTCTGGAACCGGCCGTCCGGTCGGCTGGGATTGGGTCGCGATCGGGGTGTCATCGCTGCCGCTATTGTGGATCGCCCTCCGACTGGTCACGTCGTAGCTTCACACGTCGTGCCGACACTATCTCCACTCGTTGACCGGGAGGCTTGGTGTTGAAGTGGTTGGCCTGGGCGGCCATCGCGGCGGTTGCGCTGCTCCTGCTGGACCGGCTGCTCCTCGGGCTCGAGGCGAAGGGGCGGATCTTCTATCGCCGAACTCGAGGAGTACGCGGTGGAGCCATGTACCACGCGCAGGAGCTCGATTCGATCTTCAACCCGGGCATGCAGCATGTGCAGGAGGCGCACGTGAGGCAGGAACAGGAACAGGACGAGTCGGGCGATCCGCCGGTTCCTGGACGGGGGAAGCGAGCGTGACTCGGGGAGCCCGGCCCTGGATCTACTTTTCGGCCTCGATCAGCGGTGGGCGGGACGATGCGCCGCTATATGCCGCTCTCATTTCGGCGCTGGGTCGCCACGGTTCGGTTCTCACCGAGCACATCGGCAGTCCCGCCCTCTCCGATGGCGGAGAGGCCGGCCCCGGCGACCTCGAAATCTACGCCCGTGACGTCGAGTGGCTGCAGGAGGCGGATGTCGTGGTCGCGGAAGTGACCACCCCATCGCTGGGTGTGGGATACGAAGTCGCGCGCGCGGCCCTCATGGGCAAACCCGTCATCGGTTTGTTCCGGCCGGAGTCGGGGCGTCGCCTGTCGGCCATGATTCGTGGCAACCCGGCCGTTCAAGTCCTCGAGTACGCCTCGGCCGATCACCCGGAACAGGTGGCCCGACAAGCCATGGCGTTGACCCGGCCAGGCAGCCAGCGATGAGGCGCGGCCTCGCATGGGCCGGTGTCATCCTGGCGGCGACGGCCCTGGATCTCGGGGCCCGGTTCGCGCCCGGCCTGGACTTCGAGGCCGCCCTGTGGATCGAAGTCGCCGTGTTCGTCGGGACGGCATTCGTACTTTACCGGCTGTACCGGGAGGATCCGGCATCGCCGGGCTGGAGGCAGGGGCTGCAGGTCGTACTGGTCGCTTCCTTCGTCCTGGGAGCGCTGCGCTCCGCGATATGGGTATCGGGCAGTTCTGTGACCGCCGCCAACACGATCATTCTCGGCCTCGGTGTGACTGCGTGGCTGGTCTGGCGGTATCGCCGCCGAGCGAAGCACGCGCCCGGGGCCGATTCCAGGCACGCTTCAAGTCACCCGCCGGAGGAAACCACAGGTGAATCCTGACCGTAGTTGTCGAACCACGGCATCGATCCTGCTCTTCGCAGCGCTGTTGCTCAGCGCGGCGCCCTCCGCTGCGCAACAGGACGCCACACCCGACCTGCGGGCGATCGTCGAGACGGAGGCGAGCGACCTGGCTGGAGTGGTGAGCCGCTATTCGGCCGATCGCGAGGCCCTTCTTCGTCGCTGGGATGGCTGCGGCAGCTGAACGAGATCGAAATGGAGGGGTTCGGGCTGGAGGGGCGCATCGACCATGTCCTCCTGCACTCGGAATTGCGCTACCAACTCCAACTGCTCGAGCGTGAGGACCGACTCGCGGCCGAACTGCAGAGCCTCTTGCCGTTCCTCCCCGGGATAGCGGCCCTGCAGGAAGCGCGGCGCGACCTGGTCCCTGTCGATCCACGCGAGGCCGCGGTCGCTCTGCAGGACCTGGCCGATGAGGTCGATCGCCTGCGGAACGGATTGGAAACGTCGCTCGCTGCGACGGAGGGAGAGGCGACTGTGCCCTCGCAGATCGTTGCGCTCCGCGCAGTGAGGGCACTCAGCTCGCTCCGCCGCGAGCTCGAGGGTTGGTACGGCCACTACGCCGGCTACGATCCCTTGTTCACCTGGTGGACGGAGTCTCCCTACTCGGTGGCCGACTCGTTGCTGTCCGGCTACGCCGAGTTCGTGCTCGAGCGACTCGTGGGTGTCGTAGATGGCGGCGACGAACCGATCGTGGGCGATCCGATAGGAGCGGACGGCATGCGATCGGATCTCGACCACGAGATGGTCGCCTATACGCCGGAAGAGCTGATCGCGATCGGCGAGAGGGAATTCGCGTGGTGCGAGGCTGAAATGGTTCGCGCTTCCCGCGACATGGGCTTCGGCGACGACTGGCATGCCGCCTTGGAGCACGTCAAGACACTTCACGTGGATCCCGGAGAGCAGCCGGACCTGGTGCGCGATCTCGCCTGGGAAGCGGTGGCCTTCCTCCAGGCCCGTGACCTCCTGACGATCCCTGCTCTGGCGGAAGAGGTGTGGCGTCTCGAGATGATGTCACCGGAGATGCAGAAGGTCGCCCCGTTCTTCCTGGGCGGAGAGGTGATCCAGGTTTCCTTTCCGACGGACGGCATGGCGCACGAGGACAAGCTAATGAGCATGCGGGCGAACAACGTCCACTTCTCGCGAGCCACCGTGCATCATGAACTCATTCCGGGACACCACCTGCAGGGCTTCATGACGCGTCGTTACAACC
>JBDHBK010000351.1:0-3168 GCA_039592635.1 Gemmatimonadota bacterium | reverse complement strand
TGTCCATGCTGTGGCTGTATTCCGAGTTCGTGACCGGCGATCGCCGGCACCTCGAGCGCGCGATGGATGAGATCGGAGTCGGCAATGTGCCGGCGGTGGCGTTTGGCCGCGCGGTGGGACTCATCCGGGAGGCTCGCCTGAAGTGCCACGCGCCGGCAGGAAAGCGCCAGGATGCATGCGCGGCAGCCCGGATTCACCACCTGGCCGGCTGCACATTCGCCTCCCGCTACTATCCCTTCCGCCGCGCGGGGTGAGCAGGCGGTTCGCTTTCCTCGGTGCCACCGCGGCGCTCATCCTCATTGCCGCAGCCCTGGGGTACCGGGTCGGTTCACACTTGCAGGACGCCGGGACCGAATCATACGGGGCATGGACCCGGGGCCTCGATCCCTCGCCGGTGTGGCTTGAAATCCCGGCGCCCGATGTCGAGTTCCGCACTGCCGAGGGCGGCGTAGGTCGACTGAGCGACTACGCCGGACAGATCGTCCTCTTGAATTTCTGGGGCACGTGGTGCCCGCCGTGCCTCGTCGAAATCCCACATCTCATCGAGGTCCAGGATGTCCTCGCGGATCTGGGTGGTACGATCATCGGACCTGCCGTAGGCTCGGGCAGTGGCGAGGCCGTGCTCCGCTTCGGACGCGACCGCGGAATCAATTACCCGCTGTGGCTTTCCGACTACGACACGGCGGTCGGGCGCTTCGGGGCCGCAGGTTATCCCTTCACGCTCCTGATCGACGGGGACGGGATCATCCGGAGGCAATACCTGGGACCGCAGACGGCGCGCACGCTGCTGCGAGATATCGATGCGCTGCTGGCGCGCGAGCCCGCGGCGGCTCCGGCGGGCTAGGCGTTCGGAGCGTAGGGACCACCTTCAGCGGCGGAGTCGGCCTGTGGCTCCAGGAGCTGGCCGCGATACAGCCGTGCGTACATGCCTCCCTCGGCCACCAGGTCGGCGTGCGTACCCTGCTCCAGAATCCGGCCGTCATCGATCACAAGCACCCGATCCGCGCGCTGAACGGTCTTGAGTCGGTGTGCGATGATCAGTGTCGTCCTGCCTTCCATCACCATCTCCAGAGCTTCCTCGACGAGCGCCTCGCTCTCCGTATCCAGGCTGCTGGTGGCTTCGTCCAGGATCAGGATCTCCGGCTCCTTCAAGAAGATCCGGGCGATCGCGATTCGCTGACGCTGCCCGCCAGACAGGCGGATGCCGCGCTCGCCGACCATGGCTTCGTAGCCTCCCGCGAGGCCCTGGATGAACTCGTGCGCATGCGCGAAGCGGGCGGCTTGCATGACCTCTTCGGACGACGCCTCGGGCCTGCCGTACGCGATGTTCTCGTAGATCGTGTCGGCAAACAGCAGTGGTTCCTGGGGCACGATTCCCACCGCGGTCCGCAACTCGATCAGCGGGATACGGCGCAGATCGGCCCCCCGGAGAGTGATCACTCCCTGCGTCGGATCCCAGAACCGCGGAACCAGCGCCGCCAGAGTCGATTTGCCGGCCCCGCTCGGCCCTACAAGGGCCACGATCTCGCCCGGCCGGATCTCCAGGTCCAGCTTGCGCAGCACCCACGGCTCGTCCAGTCCGTATCGAAACCAGACGTCGCGAAAAACCAAGCCACCCTCGTCGCTGGCCGGGGGCAGGGCCTCTGAATGCCGGGGTTCCTTGATGGTGGGTTCGAGATGAAGGAGGTCGAATACACGCTTTGCGGCCCCCATGGCCTCCTGGTAGCCACTGTACAGGGAGGCCAGGGCCGTGATCGCTGCCGCCACGGAGACCGCGTACAGCAGGAAGGACACGAGCTCGCCGGCCGTGATCTGTCCCTCGAGAACCAGCAGTCCGCCCTTCCACAGAACCACGACGATTCCGCCGAACGCGATGAAAGTGATCATCCCGAAGAAGATTCCGCGCACCAGCGCACGCTGGATGGCCGTCTTCAACGCTCGGGCGATGCGGTTCTCGTAGCGCTTTTCCTCCCACCCCTCGCGCGTGAAGCTCTGGACGATCGGGATCTGGGTGAACGCCTCTTCCGCCGTAGCGTTGGACTCGGCCAGCTCGTCCTGTACCCGCGTGCTCTTTGCTCGCAGGATACTCCCGAACGCATAAGCGCTGAGCACGACGATCGGAGCCACCGTGATCGTCGTGATCATGAGATCGGAATGCAGGATCGCGAGGAGGGTCAGGGCACCCACAAGGTACAGGATCTGCCGCAGAAACTCGGCCAACTGGTGGCTGAGGACCGTCTGGAGGGTCGAGCAGTCCGAAGCGAGCCGGCTCGTAAGCTCGCCCGAGCTTCTCTCGGCGTAGAAGCCCGGCGACAGCGTGAGGAGGTGGGCGAAGAGCTCCGTCCGCAGACCGGCGATCACCCTCTCCGACGTCGCGCTGAGCAGAAACACTTGCACAAAGTTGAATACGGCCTGGGCCGCGAAGACGGCGAGCAGGAGTATCGCAATGGAGTTGAGAGCCGAAGCGTCGCGGGACTCGAACGCCGCGTCCATCAGGTGCCGGACGAGCAGCGGAAACGCCAACCCGATAGCAGCGCTGATGACCAAAGCAACGGCGGCGACCGACAGGGCATTGCGGTGCGCCCTGAGGCGGGGCAGCAGTTGCTGGACCGCGAACAGTGAGAAGTTCGAGTTACCCTCGCGGGGCGTGCTCATCGAGTGAATGGATTCCCGGTTTCATCGTTGGCTCGCGGCATCTATCTTCCCGTCCATCGACGAGCGGAACCTACCGCTCGCCCGCCGTGCGCACCATACGGGCTGCGGGCCGTTTTCGGCCGTGTGGGCTCGCGGTTTCGCTCGCGATCGCTTGTCCGCCGAAGAGAGGCATGTCATGTCTGATTCGAATCGCCTGCAGAGCTGGAGCCGCCTGACGTGGATCGCTGCGGCAGCCACGTTCTTCCTGATCGCGTTCGGCGGCTTCGTCCGTATCAGTGAGAGCGGGATGGGTTGCGGGGACGACTGGCCGCTGTGCAACGGACAACTCGTGCCTGAAATGTCGTTTGCCACGTCGATCGAATTCGGGCACCGAATCGTGGCATCCGTTGTCGCGCTGCTGGTCATCGCAGTGGCCGTCACCGCCTTCAAGTGGGGCACCAGCGGCGATCCTCTATGGACCCGACTCAAGCGCGCGGGTCTGTTGGCCGTCGTCCTCGTCGTGATCCAGATCAT
>JBDHBK010000350.1:0-3177 GCA_039592635.1 Gemmatimonadota bacterium | reverse complement strand
GGTCTGCCGGCGCATGTAGGCCTTCCAGGAGTCCGAACCGGACTCCCGACCACCGCCGGTCTCCTTCTCTCCACCGAAGGCTCCGCCGATCTCGGCCCCACTGGTACCGATGTTCACGTTGGCGATGCCGCAATCGCTGCCCCTGTGCGACAGGAAGTACTCGGCCTCGCGCACGCTGTCCGTGAAGATCGCGGAAGAGAGGCCCTGGGGTACACCGTTGTGGATGTCGATCGCCTCGTTGATCTCCTCGACGGCCTCTCGCGCGGTGGCATCTTTCGAGCCGTATCCGATGATGTAGAGAATGGGAGCGAACGTCTCTTCCTGAACGATGGAGTAGTCGTTCTTCGCCGCGGCGATGCAGGGCCGGACATAGTGGCCGCCCGGATAGTCGTCGCCATCCAGCGGCTCTCCGCCATACAGAATCTCGCCGCCCTCAGCCTTGACCCTCTCGATGGCGTTCTGGAGATCCGCGACCGCACCGCGCGTGACGAGCGGTCCCATCAGGGTATCGGGATCCAGGGAACTCCCGATGCGTACGTCCTCGTACGCCCGCGTGAGACGGCTGACCAATTCCTCCTTCACCGACTCGTGGACGATGATCCTGCGGGTGCTGGTACACCGCTGACCGGCCGTACCGCATGCTCCGAACAGGATCGCAGGCAGCACCAGGTCCATGTTCGCGCTCGGTGTGACCACGATCGCGTTGTTCCCGCCGAGCTCCAGGATCGTCCGGCCGAGGCGCTTGCCTACCGTCTCGGCTACCCGAAAGCCCATCTGCGTGCTACCCGTGAACGAGATCAGCGGGACGCGCTTGTCGAGAAGAATCCGTTCGCCAACGGTCGACCCCTTGCCGATCACGAGGGAAAACACGGCGGGATCGACGTCGTTCTCGCGACATACCTCGGCCGCCAGCTTCGTGACAGCCACTCCGCAGAGCGGCACCTGGCTCGAGGGCTTCCAGAGGGTGGAATCGCCGCACACTGCTGCGAGGGCCGCATTCCAGCTCCACACGGCAACCGGGAAGTTGAACGCCGTGATCACTCCCACCACGCCCAGGGGATGCCATTGCTCGAACATGCGGTGGTCGGGTCGCTCGGACTGCATCGTGTTGCCGTACAGCTGGCGCGAGAGCCCCACGGCGAAGTCGCAGATGTCGATCATCTCCTGGACTTCACCTTCGCCCTCGGCCACGATCTTGCCCATCTCCAGGCTGACCAGCTGGCCGAGCTCATGTTTGTACTCGCGCAGCTTGTTGCCGATCTGCCGCACGATCTCGCCGCGACGCGGCGCCGGCATCGTGCGCCACTCGAGGAACGCACGGTGCGCCCTGTCAGCGATCTTCTCGTACTCCTCCTCGGTGACCTGCCGCACGTGCGCGATCACCGCCCCATCGATCGGGCTGGTGGATTCGAGCTGAGGTCCCGAGCCCAGCCATTCTCCACAGAAGCCGCCGAGGTTGTTTTCCTCGATTCCGAGCCTGGTCAAGAAGTCTTGCATGATATCCTCTATCCTTCATTCTAATAGTAAGTTACGTCCTGTTTACCGACAGCTGCTGTGCGGCGTGCAAGGCCCCTCCGCCTCCTCGGGGATGTTAGCCGATCCGGGCAGCCGCGGCCACTGCCAAAAAGCGGGCCGGCGGCGGCGATTGGCTGACGGCCAAGTGACGGCGGAGTCCTTACCTTCCATGAGGGTCACAAACGTGGTACCCGGTCCACCTTGGATGAAGTATACTTGTTATACGTAGCAGCGAGTCGCAGTCGACCGCGAATGTCGGACCCGTTCTTCCGTGGCCCCAAGGTGCGTCCGTTCCCGTCGCCGCAACTCAGCCCCACTCAAAGGAGGCTCGCCATGAGCACCAGTTCCCGGATCCTGTCCACCGCGACAGTGGTCGCGTTTCTCCTGCCGACCACGCTGGGCGCCCAGGAGCGGGTACGCCCGACCTACGAACTGCCCTCGATCACCGTGATGGCGCCTTCCGAAGCCGACCCTCTGTATGAATCAGCGGCCGCCCTGTACGAGGCCGGCGACTGGGAGGCAGCCGCGAGGCTCTACAGAGACGCAGCCGAGGGAATGCCGGAGAACGATCCCAACTCGTATCTCACGTTCGACCAGTCAGCCCGGTTGTATTTCTACGCTGGCGAGTTCGGCGATGCTCGGAGGATGATGGAGGAGGCCGCGAGCGTAGCCGAGGCTACCGGTGATATGGTATCCGCTGCATACAGGCACGTAGACGCGGCGTTTATTGCGGTTTGGGAAGGTTATCCCGGGAAGCGTCGTGAGCACGTGATGACGGCGGAAGAGTTTGTCACTGAGTATGGTTTTGCGGCGGCGGATGCCGAGAAGATCAACTCACTGACGCGTGGCGTGGCAGCGCTTCCGGTCGAGGAGAAGCAGTAGCCGCGTCTCCCACCACGCTGAATAGAACCGGTTCGGGCGTCGCGACGGCGGCGCCCGTCGTGGTTTTCGTTCTCGCCGTTCCTTCGCAATGGAGCAAACCCATGGCCCGCTGCTGGTTGATGAAGTCCGAGCCGGACGTCTATTCGATCGAGGACTTGAAGCGTGACGGCTCGACATGCTGGGAGGGCGTACGCAACTACCAGGCGCGAAACCTGATGCGCGAGATGGAGGTCGGCGACGCGGTGCTGTTCTACCACAGCAACGCGAAGCCGCCCGGCGTAGCGGGGCTGGCCCGTGTCGCGCGGACGGCGTATCCGGATCATTTCTCCTGGGAGGAAGGTCACAAGTACTTCGACGCGAAGTCGTCGGAGGAAGACCCGCGCTGGTGGATGGTCGACGTCGAGTACGTCGATACGCTGCCGGTATTCGTGTCGCTCGATGAGTTGAAGGCCGCGCCGGGACTCGAGGACATGGTCGTAACGAAGCGTAGTCGACTGTCCGTGCAGCCGGTGCGGCAGGCCGAGTACGACATCGTGGTGCGCATGGGCGGGCGCGGCTGAGTGCGCGGACTGCCGACGCCTGTCGACGAAGCCCTGCATTCGCTGGATCGCAGATATCTTCGGAGGCGCCTCTGGTTGTGGCGGGCAGCGGGATGGAGGACGTTTCGCCGCGTCGACGCCATGACGAACCGGGCTATCCTCTCTCCGGGCCCGGTCTCACTCCGAAGAGATGGGCTCCGTCTCAGTCACCCTGGCCGGTCGGATGGTACGCATAGCAGCG
>JBDHBK010000349.1:0-3193 GCA_039592635.1 Gemmatimonadota bacterium | reverse complement strand
CGCCATAGCTGAGCGGAGCGATACCTCCGAGCGGAGCTGAAGCATACCCATTAGCGACACGGGTATGACTTCCATGCGAAAGGAGGTGTGCTCTATGAATTGGTTCTTTGCTTTCTTCAGATGGGCCAAAGGCGGTACTGTTAGGTGGTAATCGGTAGAGGTTTGGGGGCTATTCCAAATGTGACACTGAGGGTATGGACCCAAGAGTCAAGAGAACCATCTTCGCGACGACCCTGGCGGCTGTTGCCCTCATCGTCGCCCTCTACGTCAAGTACCCTCCGGCGGTTACCGTTGAATCCCTCATAGCCTTCGGGACGCTGCTCGCTCTCAGCACCCTGGCCATGATGCTGTACCTCCGCTTCACGGAAACCGGTTCCACCACTTCCATGGACTTCGTGCCGGAACTCGGCGCGATCCTGCTGCTTGGACCCACGGGCGCCGTCACCGTAACGCTGCTTTCCGAGCTCATCTCGGGCTTCTTCCTGTATCGAGAGAAGTCCGTTCTGAAGAAGCTGTTCAACGTCTCGCAGCTCGTGCTCGCCGTCGGTGTAGCCGGACTGATGTTCCGATGGTCGGGCGGGGTCGAGAGCCTGAATACGTTCCGTTTCCAGAGCTCTCTCGCACCGTTCCTGGTGGCGGTTCTGGCATACTTCGGGGTCAACACGGGAACGGTCGCGTTCGTCGTCAGCGTCTCTGAGAGAACACCCTTTCTCGAAGCCTGGCGACGCATAACGGGCGGGTTGATCGTCTTCGACATCGCCATGAGCCCTCTGGCGTTTCTGGTCGCGTTCCTCTACACGCAGTACGGGGTCGTGGCCGTATTCCTGGCGATGATTCCGCTGATCGGACTACGGTACAGCTACGGAGTGAATTTCGAGCTCCAGCAACTGAACACGGACCTCCTGCGGTTGATGGTGAAGACCATCGAGGCGCAGGATCCCTATACTTCGGGCCACTCCATCCGTGTCTCAGAGGCGGCCAAGAAGATTGCGCGCGCCCTCGGGGTCCCCCCACGCCAGTTGAAGATCATCGAGACCGCGGCCCTTCTGCATGATATCGGCAAGATCGACTCGGTGTACGGCGAGATCCTGCGTCAGAAAGGACCCCTGACACCGGAGCAGCGGGAACTGATCCGAGCCCACCCGGATCGTGGAGTAGACATCATCAAGTCGATCAGGAGTATCCACCCCGACGTCCTGGCCTGCGTGCGCCACCATCACGAGCGCTGGGATGGAGACGGTTATCCAACCGGACTTGCGGCCGAAGAAATCCCCTTGGGCGCGAGGATCATCATGGTCTGCGACACGATCGATGCGATGACGACCGCCAGGCCGTACCGCGATGCGCTGCCCGTATCCGTGGTGCGGGAGGAACTGGCCCGGCATCGAGGGGCTCAGTTCGACGAGAACATCGTCGATATTCTGGTGAAGACGAACATCCTCGAGACCTTGGACAATCCGGAGCCGGACAGGATGACTCCGGGTGCCCGCCTGGCGGGAGTCAATCCGGTCTTGCGGGCTGACGCCAACTGAGGGATGACTTGGCGGTCACAGCCCGGAACCAGCGCTGAGCAAATCCTGCAAACCAGCCCAGTCGATTGGCGAAGAGAGCCTCTTTCACCACTTCCGCGCTTCGTCCTGTCGCGTCGGCAAAGTCGGCTCCAAATATAAGCGAACCTATCCACAACAACTTCAGATGGCTGGGGATATCCAAATCTCTCTGCTGTTCTGAGGCAACGATCAAACCGTGAATCGCGGTCTCGTCTCCAAGCTGAACTCCCATGAACGAACGGAACCATTCGTACTTGAACAACTCTTGCGGCCCTACCAACTGGTGTTTCTCAGTCTCGAGCACCGTGTTCCACATGCTGTTTGCCGCGCGGAGGTCTCCTACTTGGAGCGCAACAAGCCCTTTGCAGGAAAGCAACTCCGGTAGGAACTCGAGCGATCCCGTCACTTGTGCAGACTCCAGCGCCTGCCCGTAGAGCACGCCTGCAGATTTGGCATTGCCTTGGTAGAAGAGTGCGTTCGCGCGATTAAGGGCGAGCAGCAAGAACGTATCGAGAATATCCCCATCGCTCGTTTGAATCTCCTCTACCTTCTTGGCCCAATCGTCGAATCTCTCCCACTCGCCTTGCTCCAATGCATTACATGCGAGGTTGTTCCAGAGACCCGCCTGTTGAACCAGATCATTCCGTCGCGTTGCTTGGTCCAGGGCGCGACGGAACTCGTGTTCTCCCTCGTCCCACCGGGCCATTCGGGTCGCCACCGTACCTCGAATTAGGTGAGCTCGCTCACTGATCTCCGCGTTGACCGACTCGACAGCTCCTCGAATGTCGTCGAGTAGACCAAGGGCCTTAGATGACGACTGATAGAATGCCGCGTAGGTAGCTAGACTCAACACCGCACTCACCCGAGCTTCTGGCTCTATTCTCGGATTCTGCAGTGCGGCGGCCGCTAACCTCTCGGCCACACTAGCGGCCTCGCTTGCGGCGCTCACATCATTCTGTCTCGTCGCAACCTTGAGCGTCCAGTACAGTGTTTCCGCGTGCAACCGCAGGTTAGCGCTCGGATCTGCTATGAGTTCAAGAGCGGTCGACAGGTCCTCGATTTGCTTCTTCGCGCCCCCCCAGTCTGATGATTCAGCAAGGGCTTCGACCACTTTCAGTTTTACTCTGACCCCTTCCTCCACAGACATGTCTTCGTCGAGCCGTAGAATCTCGTTGAGGTGGTCTCTAGCGCTGCCGAGCTGAGCCGACTCGAGTTCAGCGCCTGCGAGCAGGTGAAGGGCAGATAGCTTTTGGCCCTTACCGTGCGAAGATCGCACGGCCAGACTAGCCATTATTGCGGCTTCGACCTGACCTGCGGATTCACTTGCAGCACGTGCTGCTTGCATCGCGTGCTCAAACGTCCGCGCTCTGTCTTGACCTACGTAGAAGTGTCGAGCGAGTACTGCTGAACTGGCATCTGTTTCGGAGTCTAGAAGACGCGCCGCCGCGAGGTGCAAGGCCGTTCTCTCGAGAGCCGTCATGGTCGAGTACACGTACTCTCGCACAACATCATTGACGAATTCCAGCTTTCCATCGGCGTCTTGGATCAGACCCCGCCCGTACAGATCGGGGCTGGCATCCGCGGCGTCTCGAAGACTCATTCCGGCGACTCCAGCGACCGCGCCCGGGGACGCCAGACGCTCC
>JBDHBK010000348.1:0-3195 GCA_039592635.1 Gemmatimonadota bacterium | reverse complement strand
GGCACGGCGCACGCATTCGCCTGTCAGAGCCAATCCGATTTCCCCCTACAGCCACGCATCGTATTCGAGTCGATCGAGACCACTGTCGCCGCTGCGGTGGACGAGGCGGTCCTGCGTGCCGGAGACGCACGACGCGGACTGCTGGCGGCCGCCCTCGCGATGGCCCTCGAGCGGTGCGACGGACCACCAGGCACCCAAACCCAACCGGAGTAGAACCGTGAGTTCAGACCTGACCGCATACGTCCGTTCAAACAGGGAACGGTACGAACAGGAGTTCGTGGACTTCCTTCGCATTCCCAGCGTGAGCACCGAGAAGCGCTACGCCGAAGACGTGACCCGCTGCGCCGAATGGCTGGCCGAGATCGTCCGCGAGGCGGGGATGGACAACGTCGAGATCATCCCGACGGAAGGGAATCCGTTCGTGGTGGCGGACAAGATCGCGGATCCCGACGCGCCGACCGTGCTGGTCTATGGACACTACGACGTACAGCCCGTAGACCCGGAGGAGCTCTGGGACGCGCCGCCCTTCGAGCCGACGTACAAGGACGGCCGCATCTACGCACGCGGCACGAACGACGACAAGGGTCAGGTCCTGATGCACGTCCAGGCCCTGGAGGCCAGGATCAAGGGCGGTTTCGGGATGCCGGTGAACGTGAAGCTGTGCTTCGAAGGCGAGGAAGAAATCGGGAGCGTCAACCTCGAGACGTTCCTGCGCTCCGCGGCCGATCGGCTGGCATGTGACGCGGTAATCGTGAGCGACACCGGAATGCTGGGAATCGACATCCCGTCGATCGGAACCGGGCTCCGGGGCATCGCCTACCTGGAAGTGTTCGTCGATGGTCCGAGTGGCGACCTGCATTCGGGCAGCTACGGAGGCGCGGTGGTGAACCCGGCGTTCGCTCTCGCCCAGATCATCGCGCAGCTCAAGGACGAGGAAGGCCGCGTCACGATCCCCGGATTCTACGACAGGGTCCGACCGATGTCGGAGACGATTCGCGAGGTGACGCGGGAACTCCCGTTCACGGACGAAGAGTTTATCGAGGAAACGGGCGCCCCGGCCCTGGGCGGCGAGGCCGGCTACACCACGCTGGAGCGCCTGTGGTATCGCCCGTGCCTGGACGTGAACGGCATGATTTCAGGGTTCACGGGCGATGGCGCCAAGACGGTGCTCCCCGCCAAGGCCAGCGCCAAGATCTCCATGCGGCTGGTGGCCGACCAGGACCCGGACGAGATCGCGGAACTGTTCACGAACCACGTGATGGCGATCGCTCCCGAGGGGGTGACGGTTCGGGTTGAGCCCTCGCATGGTGGCTGGCCCTGGGCAGGCGATCCCGACAGTCCGCTATTCGAGGCCGCCGCGCAGGCGCTGGAAGACTCCTTCGGCCGCCGGCCCGTGTACATCGGCGAAGGCGGGTCGATTCCGATCATTCCGTTGTTCGAGGAGATCCTGAAGGGGCCGGTGCTTCTTCTGGGATTCGCTCCTCCGGGTGGCAATGCGCACGCGCCGAACGAGTGGATGGACGTCGAGACCTATCACAAGGGAATCGAGACGATTGCCCGTCTGTACGACGAGGTGGCGGCGCGAGGCATCTGATGGTCTGACCCGCGCCGCGGTCCGGCAGTGGATCAACCCTGACGTGAAAAGGCCGGCCCATCGATTGGGCCGGCCTTTCTCTGATGCCAATTCTCTGTTGCAAACGCCGGACGGAAGTCCGGCCGGGCTGACCTACTCCAGCTCTTCTTCCGCGCGCACCGCCGCTTCCTCCGCGAGAGCCTCCTCCCTCGCTGCCTCCACTGCTTCGAGCACTTCGGCCCACCGAATGGCTCTCGCTTCTCGCTGTGCTTCGCGGGCCGCGGAAGCCGAAACCGCGCCTTCGCGCAACTCTTCGATCCGCATGTCGAAGCCCTTCGGAGCCAGGATGCCCCTCTCTCCACGCGACCATCCGGACACGGAGCCGTCGAACGCTACCTTGGCTACGAAGGAGGGAGGCGTGGTTCGGAATCCGAGGTACGCCGCCGCTCCGTCGATGATCCCGTCGTCCCCCGGACCCGAAATGTCGTACGCTTCATATCCGAGACCACCGGTCAGTCTCGGTTCGACGACCCAGAGGATCTCCTGCTGCAGGTCGGCCAGCACCCCAACGCGCATGGAGTCCGACTCGGGAAAGACCAGCTTGCGCTGTGGCCCCGACCCGGACACCTCGAAGACCGTATCCAGAGCTACCCTCGAGAAGACCCACAATCCGCCGTTGGAGGGCGTCGCAACGAGTCCTCCACGGATCGCAGGGGCACCGCGCAGTGTCTGCGGGCCAACATCAGGAGAAAGCAGGGTGTCCGGGTTCTCTCCCCGAAAATCTGTCTGAATGATCGCCAGAGTGGGGATCGAATCGTCCGCGAACGCCCGCACACCATACGTGAGTCTAAGGGGGCGTCGCGAGACCTCGAGGATCGACGGTCTGAGCCCGGGATCGAATCCGCGCAGGTGCTGTCCACCGGGCGAATACAGATCCACCATGCCCGTGGAGTCGTCGAACACGAAAAGACCCGTATTCTCGGCAACCGCCAGCCGGGCCGGGCTCACGACCTGCTCGGGTGGGCGCTCCATGAAACCGAACACTCCGTGCTCGCCTTCGGCCGGCTCGTAGCGCATGACGCCACCGGCAATCCTGTCGATCGCCCACACGACCGTGCGCGACGCGGCCTTGAAATCGATGGGATCATAGACGTTGATCCCCAGCGTGTCCGGGTGAGCCCAGATCTCTACCGCTTCGACGTCGCCCTCCAGCGATACCGGCTCGTCGGACTCTCGCTCGGGCGCACAGGCCTGCGACGTAAACATCACCGCGCATAGACCGAGTGCGATCGCGACGAGCGTTCGCCCACCCTGTTGACCTGGCAGGTCTGTGGAATTTCGCTGTGACATGGCTTCCTGGTCTTGTCGGTTCAACGTCGGATTCAGTCCCGCGCCTTCCGCGGCGCCAGTCCGAACCCTGTCTTCATACAGGGGACCGATGATACAACGTTTGCCCGTGTGATCAAGCGAGGACGCCATCCAGGCACCCCAGTTGATAAACTGTTGATAGCAGCTTGAAGAGTGTAGGTCGGCGTTGGAAAGCCCGGGACGCGCGTTGGTATCAGGCGGGGAGTCGATTGATGTTCGTGATTCAAAGCCTCGGCGGGGTTCGCATACAGGAT
>JBDHBK010000347.1:0-3212 GCA_039592635.1 Gemmatimonadota bacterium | reverse complement strand
GATCCGACGTCCATGTGCACCACGTAAGACTCGATGCCCCGCTGAACGACCTCGGGAGGAAGATTGATGCCCTCGGCAGCCAGGAACTGCACGAGCGACTCGGAGACGATGCCGCCACAGTGATTGCAGCCGGCCGGCCCGCAGTGCTTGAAAGACCTGGGCTCGTAGATGTCGACCTCCAGCTCGAGGTCGATCGCTTCCGCCATCTTGAGCAGGAAGAAGGAGAAGAACGATCCTGCAGGGCCACCACCCACCACGGCGACGCGAGATCCGTCGCGCAGCGTGAGGTCCGATCCCTCGTCGAGAACGAGGGCTGAGAGCGAGTCGGCTACCGACGGCTGCGAGGAGAGCCTCATCTCCACACCCCCGATTGGAACGGGTTATGCAGTAGTTTACGGACCCGAGGCTCGGTTGTCTAACTTGAATCACATGCGTAATGGACTTCCATGAGGCACCTTAGCGAGCACATCGACATCGATGCGACCCCGGATGCCGTGTGGGGTGTGTTGAACGACTTCGGCGGGGTGGCGAGGTGGGCGCCCTTCCTGCGGAGCGCCTCGCTGGTGGGGGAGCTCGAGCGGGGCGTTGGATCCTATCGCGTGATGCGACACTACTGGGGTTTCCGCCTCGAAGAGTCGGTCGTCGAATGGAAAGACCACGAGGGATATACGTTCGAGGTACTCATCGTCCCCTTTCCGATCGGCGAGGTCAAGGAGTCCTGGTCGCTCAACGGGGGCAATCCGCACGTGACCGTAACGAGCACTGTGTCCTACGGCATGAGACTCGGCCCTCTGGGTGCAATCCTGGACCAGGTTCTCGTTCGCCACCTGATCCGCCGTGAGATGCGAGTCGGCCTGAAGGGACTCCGCGCTTACGTGGAGTCGCGCCAATCGATGTAAGCCCCTACTATCATTCCGGTCACGGCACAACAGCACACTCCGACGTAAGCCGATCGCTCCCTGGAGGCAGGGATGGAACGCAGGCTTGCTGCCATCTTCGCGCTCGACATGGTGGGCTTCTCGCGCCTCATGGAGGAGGACGAAGCCGGCACCTTGGCCCGTCAGAGGGCCCACCGGGCGGAATTGATCGATCCTTCCATTGCCGCGCATCGCGGCCGAATCGTCAAGGGTACGGGTGACGGACTGTTGGCCGAGTTTGCCAGCGCGGTGGATGCGGTCGAATGCGCGGCCGAGATCCAGCGCGGGATGCTGGAGCGAGAAGAGGACGCGACCGCCGATCGCCGCATCGCCTTCCGCATCGGCATCAACGTGGGAGACATCGTTGCCGAAGATGGCGACATCTACGGTGACGGCGTCAACGTGGCGGCACGCGTCGAGTCGCTCGCGGATCCTGGCAGCGTGTTCATTTCAGGCAGCGCCTTCAGCCAGGTTCGGAACAAGGTCGAACTGGGATTCGAGGACCTCGGCCCGCACACGGTCAAGAACATCCTCGAGCCGGTGCAGGTATACCGCGTCCTGCTGGACCCAGCATCCGCCGGGATCATGCCTGGCAAGAAGCGCCGGAGGCGAAAGGGCATTCCCCGCGAAGCGGCGGCGGCCGCCGTGATCATCATCGTGCTGGGCGGTGGGCTGGCGATCCGGGACTTCGTGATGCGGGACACCACGCGGCAGGACGCCCGCGCCCTGCGCACGTCCGCACTGGAGCAGCTCCGCGATACCGAGGATCCCCGTCGTGTCGCGGTGATGTACTTCGAGCCGCGCACCCCGCAGGAAGAGGTACCCTTCATTGCTGCGGGTCTTTCCGAGGCGCTGATCGACGAGCTCAGCACGGTCGGCGCACTGAAGGTGGTGTCCAGAAACGGTGTGGCTCCGTTTCGCGAGGCAGCGATCGCACCCGACAGCGTGGGCCGGGCATTGCAGGTGGCCACGATCGTGAACGGCACGGTGTCCATGGCCGACGACGATCTGCGGGTGGCGGTCTCGTTCGTAAACGCTGCCACGGGAGACCAGTTCGGGACGACCAGGGTGGACGGCACCTACTCCGAGCTGTTCCAGTTGCAGGATGACCTGGCTCAGGAGGTCGGCGGCTTCCTTCTCCGCACGCTGGGAGAGGAAATCGAGGACATCGAGTTGCGGGCCGGCACGGACAATGTCGAGGCGTGGTCCCTGGTACAGCGCGCGGCACCGATCGAGGAGCGCGCGACCGGATTCATGCAGGTGGGGGACATCGACGCCGCGCTCGCTTCCTTGGCCGCGGCGGACTCCGTGCTCGCCATGGCCGAGGAGGTCGCTCCGGAGTGGGTGGAGCCGACCGTGCGGCGCGGGTGGCTGGACTACCAGGCCTCGAGGTTCACCGGATTCGACGACCGGACGGCGGCCGATTCGTGGATCACCCGCGGGATGGAGCATGCCGAGATTGCCGTTCGTCTTGTACCCGAAGACCCCGACGCTCTCGAGCTTCGAGGCACCCTCCAGTACTGGAAGTACTTGCTGAACCTGGGCGGGCCACCGGATGCTGCCGAGACACTGGTGGGCGCCGCTGAGGTGGATCTGAGGGCGTCCGTCGCCGCCGATCCGCAGCAGGCCTCGGCCTGGACCTCGCTCAGCCACCTGCTTGCCAACCAGGATCGCGTGCCTGAGGCGAAGGTTGCCGCGCTCCGATCGTACGAGGCTGACCCGTACCTCAGAAACGTCCACCTCACGATCTGGCGCCTGTTCGGGACGTCGTTCGACCTTGGAGATGCCATCGAAGCAAGTCGGTGGTGCGAGGAAGGTAGGCGCCGCTTCCCCGAGCGCCCCCGGTTCCGTCAATGCGAGGTTTGGGCCCATGCGATGCCCGGGGCGGACATCGACGTGAGTCGCGTGTGGGAAGCGATTGACGAGTGGGTCGAGCTGAGTCCGCCTGCCCGGCAGGAGTTGAACCGGCACCAGGGAGAGATGGTCGCCGCTCTGGCTCTCGTTCAGGCAGGTCTCTCCGACAGCGCTCGCTCGGTAGCGGAGCGAGCGCGTTTGGGCCCGGATGTCGATCCCACACGCAACCTGGCCTTCTGGGAAGCCGTCGTGCGGAGTTTCCTGGGCGACATGGACGAAGCGATCACGCAGTGGAACGTTCACGCGGCGGCCAACCCCGATGTTTCTCTCGAAGAAGACTACTGGTATACGGAAGCACTCCGGCTGGACCCGCGCATCTCGGCACCCTAGAACCGAAGCCCGTCACGGCCACAGACCAAGAGTCAAACTTGCCCAGGATCG
>JBDHBK010000346.1:0-3213 GCA_039592635.1 Gemmatimonadota bacterium | reverse complement strand
TCGGCCGTCCTCGTAGCCGCTGAACTCGTAGGCGGTGCGCGCGGCCCGGATCGCGACGGCCTCCGCCGCGGTGGGATCCGGGGGCGGGTGCTGCGCCGTGTGCTCCTCCAGTGAAGCCGCCAGGTGCTCCACGAACGCCCGGGTGGAATATCCCACCACGTACACGAGCCGGGGGGATACGCACCCCTGCTGGTCATAGGCGCACACATCGCGGGCCAGCCCGGCTGCGGCAGTCGGCAGACTGTCAGCCAGAGCCACCGCGATGCCTGTCTTTGGCCCGTACGTGACGATGTCCGTATCCGCGGGAAGGCTTCGTCGAACCGCCTCAACGGTCACGTCACCACCGTACACCACGGTCTTGCCGGCCCACCGGGCCCATTCGCGCCACGCGGCCGGGAAGCTGGCCCCCGGCCACCAGGTGGCGGCCACGCAGTCTCCCAGGAGAGGGTCTTCCGCGGCCAGGAGACGCGCGAACAGTGGAAGAAGTCCGGGCTCGGACTCCGGCAGCTTGCACAGGACGCCGGAGCGGACGAGGAGGGCTCGCATCGTGGCCGTGATCGCCACTCCGGGAATGTTGCCGGCCAGCACCTGGAGCACTACCGGGGACCCGAGGGCCCGCCGCCTTCGTTGGCCCGGTCCTCTCCAAAGCGGGTCGACCACGAATCCGTCCAGGCTCCCGGTACCGCCAAGTTCCGCAACCACGAGATCGGTCAGCGCCTCGCGCGTCCAGGTGCGGGACATCCCTTCCAGGGTCTCCCGAATAAGGCGCTCGTTCCACCCCAGTTCGGATCGCAGCAACTCCCGGGCTGCGATGCCCTCAGGTCCGTCAGCCGACAGCTTCCCGGCGGCCCGGGCGATCGTGGCGATCACCTCTTCCGTCGAGCGGGTCGTACGGGCTTCCATGGCGGCGTCCCGCACGGCTCCCGCGACGGCCCGAGCACGTTCGACGCTCAGGGTCGGGGCACGAAAGACCGCGCCGGCACGAGAGCGGCCCTCGAGCCACTCGTCCGGCGATTCCTCCAGGCCGGGGAGATACCATGCTTCAAGCATTGTCCTGGGCCTCCAGCAGTTCGGCGGTGGCGAGCGAACAGCCTCGCGGCGGGGCCCCCTGCGTGCGACCAACCCACTCGATTCCGTCGCCGACGGCTCTTCCCTGGTCTTCCGTCAGCACCGCACACACGCTCCCCAGGTTCGCCAGATCGAAGTGACACAGGATTCCCGTTTCGCCGTGCGGAAGCTCCTTCAGCGTGACAGGGTCCAGGACCCTCGACCGCAACCAGGGCGGCCCCACGAGCGGCACCGCGGGCTCGCCATGGCCGTAGCGCTGCGACAGCAGCTCTGTCATCCCGAATTCATTCACGATCGCGGCGGCGTGGATCCCCAGTTGGTCCTCGAGTCCTCGCATTATCCTCGCCCGCTGAAGACCCGCGCGCCCCTTCTCACCACCGGTGTCCATCAGAATGGTGCCCTCCGGCAGCCTCCCGCCGACTGAGCGGCCGTCCTCGAGACGCTCCAGCCACTCCGCGAATCCGAGCGTCGTCCCCAGCAGACAAAGCGGCCTCCCACCCCCAGCGCTCTCCCCGACCTCACGGTCCAGCTTGCTCCAGTCGATGCCCGCCGTCGATGCGACACTGACACCATCGCCCGAACCGATGCCGACTCGCAGATCATCCAGCATCCAACCCAGCGAGGAAGTGCGATCGTGTGTAAAGGATGGCGGTAAAGTGACTATTTTCGCTGCATTATCGTCGTCGTAGACGAAGGATCTAAATCCAGCTCTCAGAGACGCGCGGTACAGTTCCGGAGAGCGGACGAGGTGACGACCCTGAGCCGACCGCCCCCGCGTCGTTCCGCTCGTGCGGAAGACCAGGCCGGGGTCGACACCTGATCCCACGAGCAGGTCCACGACCCGGAAGGCCTCCGTCGGCACCGGAACGAAGTCCCGCCAGCCATTCACATCGGACGGGCCCACGCCGCGCGCCTCGCAGTACTTCCTGTAGGGTGTGTTGCCTTCGAACTGGAGCTGAAACGTCCTGCGGGCCCATGCGTCCAGGGTGCTCTCGTCCCACGAGGACGTTTCGGGATGCCAACCAGCGATGGCAGCGATCAGTTCGGCCGACAGGAGGTCAAAGGACTCTCCGGCGGCCCGGTGTGGCACGGTCATGCGCGGAATGTGGTGGTAGGATTCGGGGGCGACAAGCGTGGACGCCCTATCCAGTCAGCGAACGTCCAGGCTACCGACGTGTGCTTGACCTTTACGTATCCACTTTACTTCGACGCCTCCCCCCGGCCCGGCACCGGCGATGGCATCACGCAACACCATGATACTGCTGCATTTATTGCCGTCCACCTCCACAACCACATCGCCGTCCTTGAGGCCCATTCTCTCAGCTGGAGTGTCACGCAGCACGCGAAGGACCAGCAGGCCCTCATCGGCCCCATCGAAGTACTCGGCCAGGTCTCCACTGAGCGGACGGAATTCCGCCCCGCCCACTCTGCGGTCCGAAAGCAGCAGGGTGCGCAGCTGACTCGGCACGGGCCGCGGGCGAACGTGGTAGGACCACTCCCCGTCGGGATCTGCCCCGGAGTACACCCTGAACGAGAATCCCAGCGAGTCTCCGTTCAGCGCCTCGAACTCTCCACGAAGGCGAACGAGCGAATCCAGCCGAACCCTGGCGTACTCGAACGACGAGTCCCGGACCACGGCCAGGCGACGGGCCAGGTCCTCATTCTCCCACACGGACACCCGGGTCCGGTCGGGCCACGATTCATCCTCCCGGAGGCGCTCCAGGAGAACTTGCGCCTTCTCGTCCCCCACCTCGATGTTGAAGTGTCCGGCCGAGTCCTGGTGGAAGAACACGAAGTCGTTGCCGGACGCCTGCATCGAATCGAGGCGCACCTCGACCTCGTCCAGCCTCGTCCGAACCGACGGAATCCGCACGACCCGAACGCGGCTGCGCGCACCATCCGGCAGGTCCTCTGAAGACCCGAAGAACGTGCGCACCTCGACGTATGGTTCGGCCGGCCGCAACTCCGGCGTCACTTCGATCGTCGTCCGACCACCCTCGCGGCCGACCTGGAGTTCTACCGGGACCCCGGCCTCGAGGGCAAGCAGCTTGGCGCGACCCTCGGTTCGGGTAACATCCAGCCCATTCACGGACAGCAGCGTGTCCCTGGCTCGTACGCCGGCCGCGTCCGCTGGCCCGTTCACCA
>JBDHBK010000345.1:0-3218 GCA_039592635.1 Gemmatimonadota bacterium | reverse complement strand
GTAAAGTCTTCGAATCCTGACACGTACTGCTCCACGAACCGATGATCGATCAGTTCATCGCGGATCAGTACGTAAGCGATACCCAGTGCCAGCGCGGCGTGAGTGCCCGGCCGAACGCCCACCCATTCGTGGGCCGCCGCCGCCGTGCGGGAGAAGCGCGTGTCCACCTGAACGAACCGCGGACGTCTTCCGTCGTGCGTGCCCCGACCGCCGAACGCCGCGAGTGCCTGAACCGGCGACCACCAGGATTCGAACAGCGGCGCCCCGAACGAGAGTACGAAGCCCGCACGATCGAGGTCATAGCCCGGCGCGCGTGAGATGCCATGCGCGAGGGCCATGACCGTATCAGTGCCATCGGCGTAGTCGTCGCGCACGTGGTTCGGAGAGCCAAACGCGCGCAGGAAGTGCCGCCACAGGTCGGCCATGGTTCCGGCGCAGTATCCCGACACCAGGGCCAGGCTTTCCGGCCGCCCCTCGTCACGGAAGGTTCCCAAGCGTTCGACTACCCGTGACAGGGCCTCAGCGCGCGAAACCTCGCGCCACTCGCCCGAGCCGCGAGCGCCGACCCGCTCTAGCGGCGACGTGAGCCGCCGGGGGTGGTAGAGCATCTGCACGCCGGCTAGGCCGCGCGAGCATATTCCCCCGCGACTGACCGGGTGAAGCGGGTTTCCCGTGATCTCCACCAGCCGGCCGTCCACCACGCGCCCCCGGATCCCGCACCGCGCCGGACACACGAGGCAGGCCGACGAGATCCGATCTTCGAGTCCCGGCTCCCACCCCGCGTCCACCTGATCCGCCGCCGTCCAGAAGACGGCCTGCGGTCTCGAGAGAACGACAGCCGCGCCGGCCACGCCGGCGGCAACGACGAACTCGCGTCGGGTAGGGCTCACGGGTGCGGACCCTCCTTCATCGGTGGCACGCGTTGCAGTCCAGCGTCAGCCCGCGCTCGCGGTGACAGTCCATGCACGAGTCCATGGAGACCCGGACGAGAGCTCTTTCGGGCGGGCGCTCTGACTGAGCGATCGCGCCGTGGCAGTAATCGCATTCCAGCTCGGCGATCGCCACGTGGCGGCGATGGGTGTAGAACACGTGCTCGGGAAGGCGGAACAGCTTGGTGAAGCGCAGCGAATCACCGGCCTCGAGGAGTTCCGTCACACGGGCCGCCTCGGCCGATTCCCCCTGCGGTACGCGGTGACACATCGAGCACGTGGCCGCGTCAGGAAGGCCCGCGTGGGCCCCCGTGCGCACGTACTTGTGGCAGAAGTCGCACGCCAGACCCAGCTCGCCCGCGTGCTTCAGGTGGTTGAACGCGACCGGCTGCGGAACCGCCGGACCTCGCCGGGCGACTACGAGAACGGCGAAGACGCCCAGAATCGACACGCTTGCGAGAAGCAGGAGGGATCGAAGGCGCCGGCTGCTCGGGATCCGAACGCGGTGCCCGGAGCTCACTGGGTCTCCTCCTCGGCGAGCGAGCGGGTGTAATCGGCAACCGCCCGAAGCTCGTCCTCCGTCAGCATCGAGCCGAAGCCGGGCATCGCGCCGCTGCCTTCGGACAGGGCCTCGAGCAAGCCGTCGTCCGTCAGCTGCTGCATGCGCTCCGGATCGGTCAGGTCCGTCGGTGGTGGATTGAAGCCCGTCGACGCGGGTCCGTCGGCTCTTCCCTCCGTTCCGTGACAGGCGGCGCAGTACTTCCGGTACAGCTCCTCGCCATCAGTCGCCCGCGTTACGACGAACGAATACGAGGCTGCCTCCGGGACCGCCGCCGCGGCGACGGATCCGGGGTCGGCATGGCTACCTGCCCCGATCAGGCCTGCAGACACGACACCCACCATGAGCAGAGGAAGCTGTCCCGCGTCTGTGCCTATGAAGTGCACCGATGGCCTCCCTGGCTGCGCGCTCTCCATCGGGCGCCGGTGAGGCGCCCGGTGCACCTCGTCGCAAGCGCACGGCACGTACCACGCCGGTCGGTGCCATCAACCGATTGTTCCACAAGAGATTACGGATGTGGGCGACCGGTACGGAAGCGGTACAGGTGGGGGATGTGCCGCGCCAAATCGGGGTATTTCCCCCGATTTGAACTGGTCAGCACAGCCGCCGCGGCCGTAACTTGTTGTGAAGGGCGGCTTCGGCGACCGGCATCCTTCTTGCCGCACCGACCCATATCCGGCCCCGGGGCAGAGGTGAGCCGTCCGTGGAGATCCACATGCTCGAGAAGCACGACCCAGCCAGGTTTCTCGGCTCGCATCCACTTCGTGGAGGACTCGGGCGCAGGATTCTCGTCTGGTTTCTCGTGCTGTCTCTGCTGCCCCTCTTTCTGTCCAACTCCGTGGGTTACGGGGTCAGCCGCAGAATCATCGAGGAACATGTACGGCAGTATCTCGAAGCCCTGGTGCAGGTCCAGGCAGACCACGTGGCGCATCAGGTCGAGCTGCGCCAGCTGAGCCTGGAAGCCGCGGTCGCAAACAGCCGCTTTCTGCCCGCGAACATGGCCTCGGTCTCGACGGCCGTCACATCCGGCCAACGGCAGGACCCGGCATTCATCGCCCTTGACTCCTACGTGGCCCGCAAGCACGACGAGCTGCCGTCCCTGTCCGAGTTGTTCGTGGTGAATGCAACCGGAGTAGTGATCGGCGCGACCCGTAGCGAGCGCATCGGAACCGATCTGTCAGACACCCCCCTGTTCTCATCCGCCATGGAGGGCCGTTTTTTCGTCGGAGATTGGGAAGACGAGCAGGGGGCCGCTCATTCGGTGTTTCGCCTCGCCACGCCGATTCACGGCGATCGGGGCGACCTGCTGGGCGTCCTGGGAGCGACTGTCGGACCCAATGAGCAATCGGAATTTCTGAATCTGGCGGGCCGCATGGCCGGTGACGTCGACGCGTTCATCCTGTGCTCCGCCGGCCGACCCCTGTTCGTTTCCCACCCGCAGGCGTCGCTGGATTACGGCCAGCGCATGCCCTCGCCGCTGGTGGACCTCCCACCTGGTTCGTCCGCCAGGTATGTGAACTACGCGGGTGACGAAGTCATCGGCATCTCCCTGCCGATCAGAGGTATTCCGTGGTTATACGTGGCCGAGCTGCCGGTTCGCACCGCGTTCGGCCAGCTCCGCGGCCTGCGCCTCCTGTCCGCAGCCCTGGAGGGTGTCTTCGCGCTGGCGCTCGTCGGGATCGTCTGGGTCGTGGCGGGTTCGATCGTCTCGCCGCTGAGGCGCCTGGTGA
>JBDHBK010000344.1:0-6283 GCA_039592635.1 Gemmatimonadota bacterium | reverse complement strand
GCGCGGGGCCTCCCCTTCCCGAATCGCCTTTTTGAGCGCTTCCTTCATTTCGTGCGTCGAGAACCCCTCGTGGAAGAAGAACTCCGTGTCCTCGGCGGCCACCACGGCGCGCTTTAGATTTACCGAGATCCGGTCGTAGGGCACGGGCTGCCAGGCCACGGCGTCGCTCGCGCCTGCATCCCGCTGGACCTCCCGGTACATCTCGATGAAGGCGGTGGTCGGAGGATTCTCCGTGCGGAGGACCGCCACGTCCGGCCAGGTGATCCACGTGAACAGCAGCCACAGGGCAAGGGCGCAGCCGAGAACGACGATCCCGAGCCGGGCGCGGCGCTTCCACGTGGCCATCGGCTCAGGGAGCGGCTCCGCAGGCGACTCGGACGCCACGCCCCCCGCGGCCTCGGCGGCCGAGCCGGCCTCGGACGCCTCTTCCTCGTTTTCCTCGGGTAGAGGATCGACGGGCTCGCTGTCGGCCTGTCGAGGCTCGTCCTCCACTCTTCGTCTCCTTCCTGCTCCAGACACTACCTCCGCATCCATACGCTACGGTATCTGGATCTGCGTCTCCAGTCCGACTAGGTTCCGTTACCGCTATCTGCGCCCCAGACCAGAGAGAGCTCGTGCCCGTTCGCATTACCATAGCCCTGCTGGCGCTCGCAGTGTCGATCGTATCGTCCGCATCGGCCCAGGAACCGTTTGGCGAGCCGCGCGAGGTCAGAATCGCGCTCTTGCTGACCGACCTCACCGAGGTGAACGGGGCGGAGCAGTCCTTCTCGGCCGACGTGTTCATGGCGGCCACATGGCACGACCCGGAACTGGCCGACGGTTCCGCCGGGCTGCGGACTCTCGCGTACGACGATGTCTGGCACCCCACGCTCCTCATCTACAACCGGCGGTCCGTTGCCGAATCGATGCCCAACGAAGTGGTGGTGCGACCCGACGGGACAGTGACCTACCTGCAGCGATTCACCGGGGAGTTCTCCAGCCCGATGAGCCTGCGGGAGTTTCCGAGGGACAGTCAGGAGTTCTTCGTGTGGCTGGTCGCTCCGACGCGGGTCGGCGCCAACGTCACCCTGGTAGCGGACGAATCGCTCCCGGCGCTGCGCTCGGAGCAGTTGTCGATCAGCGACTGGAAGGTCGGTGACGCCAGCCTGAGCATCGAGACATTGCAGATCGCTCCGGGCGCTCCCACCAACCCCGGGGTGAAACTCAGTTTCCCTGCGACCCGCAGGGTGACTTATTACACGATCCAGGTGCTGATCCCGCTCATGGCGATCGTGATGATGGCCTACGCCGTCTTCTGGATCGCACCGACCGTAGTTCCGACGAGGGTGGGGGTCGTCGTGACCACCATGCTGACCCTTATCGCGTATCGCTTCATGCTTGCGAACCACGTTCCGCGCCTCTCGTATTTGACACGACTCGACTGGTTCATGCTGGGCGCCACCGTCCTGGTGATCCTCACGCTGTTCACGATGGCCGGAACCTCGTATTTGGTGAGCCGCGAGCGCGAGGACATCGTGAAGAAGATCGACCACGCGGGCCGGCTTCTCTATCCGGTCGTGTTCTTTGGGTACTCGCTGTTCGTATGGTGGCGGTAGGCCGATTCGCAGTCTGCACCAGAACTGGCCCGTTTCGGACGATTTTCCGGCAGCCGCCCGCGATCATCGCTACTTTGTACCGTGACTGCACTCGGTAGAGGACCGCACCCCATGACAGGAAGAGCGATGTCCAACGGAACGCGTATCATGAGAATCGCCGGCTGCGTTGCGGCCCTGGCGCTGGCCATTCCGTCCGTGGCGCACGCACAGGAAGGTCTGGACCTGGGACTGCTCAAGAGCCTGGAGAAGTCGGGCGTCAACGGTCCGCTGGACCCCTCCCTGTTTGCGGGCCAATGCAACTACAGCAACCTGCCGGGCATCGTCTGGTGGGGCACGGAGAGCGAGATGACGGTGGAGCGAATCGCGTCGCTGGCCGCTCCCATCTACTGGTTTTCGCCGGATGAGCCGCTCCTCAAGGGCGCCGAGGGCAGGGATATCAGGATGCCCTCGAATCTGCCCTTCGAAGACAGCGCGTCGGCTCCGGTCGTGTACTACCAGCTGGATGAAATAGTCACGCTCGAGGACAATGTCGGCGAGTTCACATTGAATCCGGATGACAAGGGACAGTCTCTGGTTGCCTTCCCGTACACCGGCCTTCTGCGCCTGGGATACTTCGCATACTACCCGTCGGAAGCGGGCCTTGGGGCGCACCAGCACGACCTGGAGGCGGCCGAGCTCAAGATCGCCATCATGCGCAGCGATGGGGACATACTGTCACAGATCACGGACGCTGAATGCGACGAGCTCAACTATGTCCTGGCGGTTACGCGAGTGATCGGCAAGGCTCACGGCATCGAGTTCTTCTGGAACATCAGCGAGGTGAATGCAGAGACCAAGATGCCGTTCACGCTACTCGTGGAAGAAGGAAAGCATGCCGTAGGAACGGACAAGAATGGGGACGGCTACTTCACTCCCACCTACGACGTGAACGTGCGCGTGAACGATGCCTGGGGCACGCGAGACGTGATCTCGTCGGGAGGCCTGTTGCAGGGCGGTTACCAGTCGTGGATGACCAAAGTGAGGTACCCGGAACACCGGATCTTCCCACCACTTCCGGAGGACAGCCCGCTGCGCGAGAAACTGGCCAAGAAGCGGGGGGCGGAGAACTGGGAGACCGAGAACGCCGTGTACGAGCTGCGGGTCCTGCCGCCCGCCGAGCTCGGGGCGTACGACGACCACCTGCATCGCTTCATGAAGAGCAAGGAAGTCAAGGACTGGCCGGAGGAGACGGAGAAGAGCGACTTGAAAGGCTTCCTCGATTGGAACCAGGACGGTACGGCCAAGGGGTCGTTCGCCGTCTCGGCTCTGTATGACGGCGATCTCGGGGTTGCGTTCGTGTTCCCGTTCTTCATCGTCAAAAACTGGGAAGTCAGCCTCAGCGGTGGCTTCGTCATGCACCGGGTATATCTCAAGGATGAAGGCTTCCGTGACTTCGGCTGGCAAGCCACGTACATGAGCTCGCCAGTACGACGATCCCACGGAAGGGAGTCCGGATCAGACCAGCACTCGGACCGACTTCGTTCTCGAGACCGGCTTCAAGTTCCGGGCGAACGTGGAGGCCATCAAGTGGCTCTCGTGGGCCACCCCGTTCTGGGGCGCCCGTTTCGGGATCAAGAACTACGGGTTCTCCAATATCGATCGCCTGACCTACGTGATCGAGTTCGGGGCGGGAGCGTTCTAGCTTTCCGGACGTAGCCGCGACTTCAATAGGGCCGCCGGTGCTTGAGGGTTCCGGCGGCCTTCGTGCATCTTGGCCACCTGTCCCGCGGCTGGACGGCGACGACCGCTCGATTCCGAGATCATGCCCGTCCTTATAGCTGAGGAATTCACCGAAGCGGCCAGACTCAGGAGCCGAGGACTTGCGCAGAATGAACGCCCGGTGAATCCTCGGGGTCGATTTGCCGCCGGTTTCAAGCGCGATCACTATAGAGCGTTGGACCATTGAAGCATCGAAGATGCGTAACCAGGAGGACGCAGTCATGAGGAAAGCAGTGTCGAAGTTACTTATCGCGGCCGCGGCCGTGCTGCTGATGTGGACCCTTCCTGCCGACGTAATGGCGCAGGAGGAGGCACCGCCCCAGATCCTGTTCACCAACGTCAACGTGTTTGACGGCTACTCCGAGTCCCTCCAGAGCGGGCTCAACGTCCTGGTCGAAGGGAACCTGATCAAGACGGTTTCCGCCGGTGAGATCGACGCACCCGGCTCCACGGTGATCGACGGAGGGGGCCGAACCCTCATGCCCGGCCTGGTCGACCTCCACTCGCATCTTCTCGCGAACGGCGACGGGGGGCTCATAGACATCGAGGCCAACTTCACGTGGGAGGATCTCGCGATCCGTGAGTCCGCGATGGCCAAGCTGTGGCTCATGGAGGGTTTCACGACCGTGCGCGACATGGGCGGCTCGTGCGGAGGGCTCAGGCGCCAGATAGACCAGGGCATCATCGATGGCCCGCGTGTGTACCCGGCCTGCGCGTGGATCGGACCGCCGGGCGGCCACAGTGACATGCGCAGCTTCACCATGCCGCAGACGCCCAATGTGAGCCAGACCGAGCGACTTCACATCTCCATCCAGGTGAACGGAGCAGACGAGGTCACAGCGGTGGCCCGACAGAACTTCATGCAGGGCGCCACCCAGCTCAAGATCATGCAGACGGGTGGCGTGGCCTCACTGTTCGATCCCTGGCAGCTCAACGGCCTGAACGAGGACGAGATCGCGGCGGCCGTGGCGGTCGCGAACAACTACGGCAGCTATGTCGGGGCGCATTCGTACAGTAAGGGCGCCATCATGCGAGCGCTCGAGATGGGCGTGATGACGATCGAGCACGGGTTCATGTTCGACGGCGACATCGCGGCGCTCATGGAGGAAAAGGGCGCTTACCTGGTTACCCAGATGACGAGCCAGGCTCCGGGCCTGGCGGAAATCGGTGCGCTGCAGGACCCCCGCACGGCCTACAAGCTGCGAACGGCGCAGGCAGCATTCGCCGATTACGTCGAGAACGTAAAGACGTATCAGCCAAAGTTCGGCTTCATGATCGACTGCGTGGGGAGCCCGGCCACCTGCGAGAAGCAGATCGCCTACGAGAAGTGGCTGCACGCCGACTTCTTCGGGAACCACCACATGCTCAAGGCCGCGACCGGGACGGCGGGTGAGATCCTGGCGCTTACCGGCGAGGTGATGAACCCCTATTTCGAGGGCCCCATCGGAGTGATCCAGGAAGGTGCGTACGCAGACATCCTCCTCGTCGACGGAAACCCGCTCGAGGACATCTCAGCGATCGGCGGCTTCGACACCTGGTTCGATGCGCCGGAGCGCGACGGCGTCGAGACGATCCGGATCATCATGAAGGATGGCGTGATCTACAAGAACACGCTCGACTGACCCCATCCAGCAGCGGGCCGTCGGGAGCCCCCGGCGGCCCAATAGGCCATTCAGGACGTGGTCGGCCCGGATTGGGGTTTCTTTTTCCAGATCACGCCGGTGGTGAAGGTGCCGTGGTAAGGACATTCGCTCGCGCCGTACTCGTAATCCTGGCTGCAGGTTGCTCCCCTGAAGGGGCCCCTCGTCGACCTCCAACCTCTGCATGCGAAATCGAGGACTGAGATGCTGCGCTCAACTCGAGTTGGATCCACCATGGGGCTCAAGGCACACCTGGCGATCGCTGCGTGTCTTGCCCTAGCGACGGCTTCCGCCGTCGTAGCACAGGAACCCGAGACGACTCAGGCCTCCCAGCAGGACACGGTTCGCGCCCGCGCCACCCTCGGCAGCCCCGACCAGGTGGACAACCAGCTCGCGACCGATGCGAAGCCCAACGATCCGTTGATCAGTTTCGGCTTCCTCGGCGGCTACTTCGGCTTCAAGGATCGGCTCAAGGAGAGCTCGGGCCTCGGGTTCGGTGTCGACTACACGGCCGCCTACTTCGGAGCCAGCGCCAGCCTCGGTGAGGATCGGGCGGGCAGCGGCATCCTCCGCCTGTTCGGCTCGTGGGAGCTGGTCGGACGCGAATCCGGGAACACCGGCGCGTTCGTCTACAAGATTGAGTACCGACACCCGTATACGGACATCGCACCCAAGGTCCTGAGCTTCAACCTCGGCTACGCCGGCATCTTCGCGGCCCCGTACAACGACGACGAGTTCCGGGTCACAAACCTGTATTGGCGTCAATCACTCGGGAAGGGACGATTCGTCCTCCTCGGCGGCTTCCTCGATGCCACGGACTACGTGGACATCTTCGGCCTCGGCAGCCCGTGGCTGCACTTCATGAACCTGGCCTTCAGCACTGGCGCCGCGTCGATAGCACTGCCGAACGACGGACTCCTGGGCCTGGCCGGGGCGGCCTGGCTCTCGGACCACGTGTACGCGATCGCGAGCATCGGGGACAACGCGTCGGACCCGACGGATCCGTTCACCGGTTTCGATCGCTTCTTCAACGTGAACGAGTACTTCACGAGCGCCGAGGTGGGCTGGACGACGTCGCAGAACCGGGCCTACTTCGACAACATCCACGTCACCGTCTGGCACAGCGACGAGAAGTCGGAAGTCGGCGATCCGAGCGGCTGGGGCCTGAACTTCTCCGGCACCTGGCTGTTCGAGAACCGGTGGATGCCCTTCCTGCGCGGCGGCTATGCGGAGGACGGAGGAAGCCTGCTCCAGAAGTCGATCAGCACGGGCGTGGGCTATCAATGGATC
>JBDHBK010000343.1:0-3234 GCA_039592635.1 Gemmatimonadota bacterium | reverse complement strand
CAGCAGCAGGAGGCCTGAGAACTTCGTCGCCGCAGCGGCCCCGAGGAACAAGCCCGAACTGAGGAACCAGCCCGTGCCTCCCTCCTTGACGGCATAGTCGAGCGAAGCGACGGACCAGAACCAGAACGCAGCCAGGAACAGGTCGGTGTGCGCCAGGTGGCCATGCGCGAACAGGACAGGAAACGCAGGAACCGCGAGGCCGGCGGCGAGGCCGGCCGCCAGCGAACGGGTTCGCCACGCCGTGTAGACTCCGACGGAGGCCGTGAGGGCGGCGAACGTGAACATCACGGCACCACGATACGCCGTCAGCGGATCGGTCAGATCCCGGAGGAGGAGCCAGGAAACGCCGCTCAATTCCCTCGAGAGAGGTGGATGCGGAATTCTCTCCGCGTACCAGCGCCAGTGCTCGAACACGCGATCCTGGTTCAGTACGACCGTGGGCTCGCCGTTCACGAGAGCCACCCCCAGGTCACGGGCCCAGGCGATTTGGCGCAGCGAGCTGTAGAAGTAGTTGCCGACGTCGCTGGCGATCCCGTAGTCGATCGCTGTCAGGGCCGTGATCACGAGCGTCACCGCGAACAATCCGAAGGCGAGCGCCCCTAGGGCGGCGGGCGAAGGCCAGGTCTCTTGCTTCGTGATCACAGTTTCCGGCTCCGGGCCATGATCCAAACCGCGAGGAGGGCCAGCAATCCGGCCAGGCTGACGGCCGCGCCAAGCACCATCGATCCCGGCGTGAAGTGAAACTCCACATCGCTCACGCCAGTCGGCACGGGAACCGCCATGAACACGCCGTTCGCACGAAGCACCGGAACGTCCGCACCGTTGACCCTGGCCTTCCAGCCCGGATACCACCGGTCACTGAGCACGGCAAGCATGGGCCCGGACGCGCTCACCTTCGCGGTGAGCCCGTTGGCGTGGTCCGAGCGCGAGAGGACCTCCCCGGTCGCCCCCGGGTCGAGTTCGAGTTGGACTTCAGCCTCCAGAACGGCCATGGCACCCAACGCGAACTCGTCCTCGAGAACTCGGCGTAACGCGGCAGCCTGGCCTTCCCGTACCTCGAAGTTGCCCACCAGGTAGAGTCGCGCGACCGGATCCGGAACTTCATAGACGCGAATCGGGAGCTCCGGGTGCGACGCTGCCAGGGTGAGCCCATCGATCGAATCCGCGCTCGTCGTGGCATCGGCGTAGAAGCCCACGTTCATCGCCTGCAGAAAACGCAGTGGATCGTCGCTCCATGCGCGCAGCGCGGCCTCGTTCGTCAGAGCCACCGAGATGAGCTCCACGCCCTGGAGACCGTCCTGCATCGGAAAACCGAAGATCTGCCCCACGTTCGGTCCCATGGTCTGGTAGTCCAGGTACATGTTGGACAGCTCCCAGGCGCCGCGCACCGTCACGATGCTCCCCATGGCCGCGTGGTGGGGAGACCCCCGGTAGCGAACGTCGCGCTGGCCGGACATGAGCTCGGCGAGAGCGCCGGCCGTCCACGGCGGGGTGACGTACACTTCGCTCTCAACCGATGGATTCACGTCGCGGTGGGCCATCGCAAGGTCGGTCAGGGCGAGTGCCACGACGATCACCGAGGCCAGGCTGCGTCGCAGCCGACGCGACCGGTACAACCCGGTCACCACGGCGAGGCATAGTGTCAGGGCGGCGATCCGCCGCGCTATGCCACCATACAGGTCCGCCGCGCTCCGGGGATCCTCACACAGGAGGGCCCCGTCGAGCCACCCCTCGCACGCCCCGGGCAGGAAGCCGTCCATCCGCCCCAGGATCAGGGCTGCGCCCGCGTACCCGACGGTGACGATGAGAATAGGCAACCACACGCCAATGCCGGCCGCACGGCGCGACCGCGGACTCTCCCCACCGCCGAGGGTAAGCCACCGGTCCGTTCCCTGCGCGGCGAACACGGCGACGGCCAGCGCTCCGATCAGGAGGAACTTCTCGGGATAACGGAAGGGTCGAAACGCCGGGACCCACGTGAACAGGGCCCGATACAGGGGACTGTGACTTCCCAGGGCGAGCAGGACCGAGACGAGCGTGGCCACAGCCCAGAACAGGACCCACCGACGGCCACGGCCCCGGAGCGCTCCGATCAACGCCAGGGCCATGGTGACCGCGCCCCCGTAGATACTCAGAATCCACGGTACCTCGGAACTGGCCATGAATCGGGTCGAGAACCCGTGCGCTCCCGTATGCAAGGCCGGCGGCAACAACCAGTGCAGGGTTCCGGCCGGTTCAAGGGACCGCGATGATGCATACTCCAGCTCGATCGGAAGTCGACGCACCGAATGGCTCATGTACTCGGCAAACGGGAGGAGTTGCACCGAGACGAGGGCAACCGCGAGAACGCCTGCGAACACGAACGCCAACGTCTGTCTGCTGCGCGGCAACTCGCGATCCTGGACCTTGCACAGGCCGTGTGCGAACACCAGCGCGAGACCCAGGGCAAGCATCTGCGGCTCGCCTCCGAGGAACGCAACACCGCACAGCAGGGCGAACAGCAGCAGGTCCCTGATCCGTCCGCCGTCCAGCACGCTGTCCCAGACCAGGAAAAGCCAGGGGAGCCAGGCCACCGTCTGGAGGTTGTTGATGAAATTCCCGAGCGACACGAAGAAGCCGCCCAGCATGAACACAGATCCGCCCATGATCGCGGCGCTCCAGCCGTGCCCCCACCTTCGGAGCAGAAGCGCCAGCCCCAAACCCGTGAGCGGGTAGTGCAACACCACCAGCCAGTCGAAAGCAGCGGGCATGGGCAGGCCATACAGAACCAGGCTACCAGGATACAGGAGACCGGGCTGAAGGGAAGCGAAGAACGGTTCTCCCCCCGCGACCAGTGGATTCCACAGGGGAAGCTCTCCGGCCCGCACCGCGGAAACCAGAAAGTGCTTCATGGGATAGAAGAAGGGGGCCACGTCGCGGCTGAAGAACACCTCACCCCGAAAGAGGACCCGGTCGAAAAAGGCCGCAGCGACCGCGAGGAAAAGCCCGGCCACGGCTACCCGAGGGGGGACCACGCGCCCGATCCGCCCCACGGAACTCATACGTGGGGCCCTTCTCGTGACGGAACGAGCCGGTCAGGATGACCAGAGGGCGCGGCGGGAAATCCCGCCGCGCCCCGGTCTGCGATCTTCAAGAGAGTCGAAGATACTGAAAGCGACCTTACGGAGCCTTCTGAACCTTGCCCTCGATCGAGCTTCCCGTGCCGACCTGCACCCAGAACGTGTTGCCTGAGCT
>JBDHBK010000342.1:0-6012 GCA_039592635.1 Gemmatimonadota bacterium | reverse complement strand
CGGCCCCGTTGGCGCTCAGGACTACGGCCTTGCCGCGCTGTACGTGCTCGGTGCGCGAGGCGTCCAGGTACCGCACTCCCGTCGTCCGGCCAGCGCGATCCATCTCGACGCCCACGACCCTGCTCTCCGGGCGCACCTCGCACCGGCCTGTGGCCTCGGCCTCGGGAATCATCGTCACCAGGGTCGACGACTTGGCCCGTGCCTCGCACCCGAAGCCCATGCAGAATCCGCAGTGCACGCACCCCGCGCGTCCCCGATAGGGCTGTGAGGCGATCGCCATCGGGGCAGGGAAGGCCGTCCACCCCATCTCACGGCACCCCCTCTCGAAGAGAACTCCGGATGACTTCACCGGCAGGGGCGGCATGGGGTATGGACGCGAGCGCTTCGGCTCGAACGGGTTCGCTCCGGCCCGGCCCGATACACCCACCTCCCAGTCCACCTTGGTGTAGTAAGGCTCCAGCTCGTCGTAGGTGATCGGCCAATCGACCAGGTCGGCGCCCGGAACCGACCCCCACAGCGTTCCTTCCGCAAAATCGCTCGGATGAAAGCGCCAGAAGTTCGCGGTGAAATGAACACTGCTTCCGCCCACCGTGCGGGCGTAGATCGCGGGCGGCGCGCTGGGTTGCACGCGGGCGTCCTCGGAGTCCGTGCGGCGAAAGGTCTGCCCGTTGTCGCCCGGGTCCTCTCCCATCGACCACTGGATCCAGCGAGAGTACTCGTCGTGTGTGAAGTCCTTTTCGCTAAGGCGGGGTCCCTGCTCCAGAACGACTGTGCTGAACCCGGCCTGGGCCAGCTCGCGGGCAAGAACGCCACCGGCGGCCCCGGACCCGACGATCACGAAATCGACCTCGTCGCTGTCCCGATATCGTTTCCCGCCGCCGTCCCGGGCGAAGCGCACCAACTCACGCCGGTTCATTCCTCAGCCCCGTGCGCGTCGGCATCGTAGTAGCCGAAGGGGGGGTGCCAGGCGTGCCGGTCCTCGAAGCCGATCATGGACCAGCCCGCACCGTCCCGGTTCCCTCCGTAGGCGGGATCCGCAAACGTGCCCCACACGGTCAGGACCCAGCACAGCCGGAAGAAAGGCGTGTCTTCGACGGTTTGAAGGAACGCGATGGCATCAGCCTCTGGCAGTTCGGAGATGGAGGTGACACCGGGGTACCTCTTCGTGAGGCCCTCTCCGAATTCGGCCAGACCGGCGCGGAATGCCGCTGCCCACGGCTGCATGAACTCCGACAGCGCACCGTCGATGAAATACACGGCGCCGGCCTCGACTGCGCCGGGCGTGTCGTCCGTGGGGATGAGGAATGCCGAGAGGGCTTCGACCTCGGCCGCCTCGGTCGGGTTCAGAAAGGAGAAGGACGCGGGCAGCTCGCCGGCAGCCATACGGCGAGCCTCCCCGGCAGCCTGCGCCGCCAGCGGGAATCGGGCCGCCAGCACCGTCCATCCGACCGCTCCCCCCGACGCGCGCAGGAAGTCCCTGCGGCTCGGGAGACCGAACGAAGGCTGAGCCATGCCTCTCTCCTTGCCTCATTGTAGTCTCTGATCGATCCAGTTGACCGCGCCGAAGAGGCCGAGGCGCGCCCGGGAGTCCCCGCATGCGGTCGGGACCCCACAATAAGCGATGTGGCCGAAGGACGTAACGTCCAGGGGTGCGGGCTCGCGCGGCAGGGCCGAGGAAGCGACGTTTCCGGGGGTGACGACTGAGTGCGTGTCCGGCGAACTAAGAGGGTGATATGAGCTACCTGCCATACCTGGCCGCGGCTGAGAAGACGAAACTGTCTCCAAGGGCCCGCGAGCTGGCGACACAGATCGAGAAGGTTATCCAGGACTTCCAGCGAAGCTACCCGGACACTCCGCCCGGCGACGTCCAGCAGGCGCTGACCGCCCTTCACGGCGATTCGAGCCGGGTCCCTGCTTCACGCAATCTCCTGGTGATGAGCCTGGCCGGCGGAATTGCGGCCCTGGTCGGCGTGCTGTTCTTCCTGCAGGAGTCGGGAGAGGGCGGGCTGGCCCTTCCGTCCGGATCGATGGTGTGGATCGTGGCGGGACTGATCGCAGTCGTGGGAATCGCGGCGGCAGCCGCGCGGCAGCGTTGAGCGGCGCACGAGTTGAAACTCTGTTGATCGCCAGCCCGTTCTATTGCCCATGACCAGAGTCCCGGGCACACCGATCATTCAGACCTTCGGCCTCAGCAAGCGGTATCGAAAGACGACCGCGGTCGACGACATCTCCTTTCGCGTCGAGCCCGGACAGGTGTTTGGTTTCCTCGGTCCGAACGGGGCTGGCAAGACGACCACGATCGGGCTTCTGCTGGGCATCATCACGCCCACCGCCGGTCGCTTCGAGCTGTTTGGCGGGGGAAGTGCGACCGACCTCCATTCGGCCCGACGCCGCATCGGCGCGACTCTCGAGACGCCGAATTTTTACCCGTATCTCTCCGGTCGTGACAACCTGCGGATCGTAGCGAACGTGAAGCGACGTGATGCAGTGGAGATCGAACGCGTGCTTGACCTGGTCGGCCTCGGCCGGCGGGCGAAGCACAAGTTCAAGGCCTACTCGCTCGGTATGAAGCAACGGCTGGCCCTCGCGGCCACCATGCTGGGCGATCCCGAGTTGATCATTCTCGATGAGCCGGCCAACGGGCTGGACCCGGAGGGCATGCGCGAGATCCGGGAGATCATCCGCGGACTCGGAGAGCGCGGGAAGACCATCTTTCTGTCCAGCCACCTGCTGTCGGAGGTGGAGCGGACCTGCACCCACGTCGCGATCATTCGGCCGATCTCGAAGCCCTGGCAGCCGCGGTGGCTGAATATCCCGCAGCACGGTGGTCGGACCGACGCGGTGACAGGGTCGTCGCCGAACTCGAGGACAGTGACCTTGCCGCGCTGAACACCTGGTTGAGCGGGCGGGGCATACACCTCTCGCACCTGTCGCTCGAAGCGCGGTCGCTCGAAGACGTGTTCATGGAGGCGACGGGGGCCGCGGAAGGCCATGCGCCGCCGGGGGGAGCCGGCGATGCCGGGTCCGGAAGCCACCAGTTGGGAGAAGTACGGTGATGTGGGCGGCGTTCCGCAGCGAGATGCGGAAGATGTGGAAACGTCCCGCGACGTGGGTGACGCTGGGGCTCTTCGGCCTGATGACGGTCGCCGATCTGATCGGCGAATACCGCCGCGCGCGGAAGAACCCGGGCGACCCGTTCTTCCTCCCCGACGCCTGGAGCCAGATCCTGGGCCAGGAGGTGATGGGCGGCTTCATCTTCGCGTCCGTACTGGTGATTCTCCTGGTGGCCGCAGAGTTCAACTGGCGGACCGCCAGGCAGAATGTCATCGACGGGTTGTCCAAGACGCAGTGGTACTGGGCCAAGGTGCTGCTCATACCGCTCCTGCCAGCCCTCTTCCTGGCCCTGCGGGCGGCGATCGGAGCATCGTTCGCTCTCGCCGGTACGGACCTGGCGGCTGGTGCCGAGTTGTTCGGTACCGCTCAGCTGGCGGCTCTCGGCGGCATGTTCGTCACCGGGCTCGGCTTCGCCAGCCTGGCCCTCTTTGCAGCCGTGGCGATCCGCGCATCGGGTCCCGCAATGGCGGTGTGGTTCGCCTGGTTCGCCTTCGTTGAGAGACTCGTTGTCGGTGGCCTGGGCGCCCTGTTCGAGGGCCTTCGACCAATCCTCAGGTGGGCGCCGATCACGACCTTCAACCGTCTGCGGGACTACATCCAGTACGATCCGGAGGCGCTCCGAAGGGCCACCGAGCTGGCGTTGGAACACGAGAGTCCGGTGCCGGAACTGGAAGCGCTGGGACCGGCGTTCGCGGGGAGCTTCCTGTGGATCGCTGGCCTGCTCCTGCTCGGCTGGTTGTGGTACCGACAGAGAGACCTGTAGACTTTTTCGTTCCCTCCGCCGTTCCCCGACGGGATGCGCCGTGTGTGCAACCTGTAGCCTCAGCCTGTGGTTCGGATTCAACGCCACCGTGACGTGCGTTGCGTAAGTCGTTATACTGCAACGCGCAAAACGGAGGCACGCCGCGTGCATCCCTTTGCGCCCGTACCTTCGAACCTGAGAGGATCATGAGCGAACGGGCCTTCTGGCCATCCAACCCGGACGCACTGTTGACGAGCGCCGCGCAGGCGGTCGAGGCCAAGAACGGTCTCGGGCGCTTTCTGGGACGTTCGTGGGACTACGTGGATGCCCACCTCGCGGAAGTACTGCTCGTCACACTGGAGCGTCTGCCCGAGGCCGGGCGACTGCGCAGGGAATCCGACCGAATGATCCTGCGCTGGGTGGGACGACTCATCGAAGAGGTACCGAAGGACGATCCATTCCGGCCCAAGATCCTTCGCCACTTCCGGGCCAAGATCGCCCGGGACTGACCCCGGAGTCTGCCGGGAAGCGTTCGGTATCGGGACGCTGTGTACCGAAGCCGACCACGTCCACGGTGCTGACCGGCACCAACCCCTCGATAAACACAACTTCAGCAGTGCCTTAGGACCGTGGTACGGCCGGCACGCCTCTTGCCCCTGTGCAACCTGTTCCCCACTCGGCGACAGGGAGGCAGATGGGCACAGCACAGGGGCCGGCCGGACGGTTCAGCAGTGATCTGCGGATGGATGTCCGCTTTGCGCTGAGACACATCCGTCGCAGGCCGTTCTTCTCCATGGTCACGGTGCTCACCCTCGGCGTCGGCCTCGGGGCGAACGTGGCCCTGTTCTCCGTCTACGACACCGCCTTTCACCGGGCGCTCCCGTTCGAGGACGAAGCCAGCCTGCTGCGGCTGCGCGAGTCCATATCCACTCCCGATGGTCAGCCGCATCCGGTCAACATGTCGCCGCTTGCCCTGAACGTGATCGCCGGCGGAGTGTCTTCCCTGGATGGAGTGGTCGGGGCGCTGGCGCGCAGCATGACGTTGAGCGGCGAGCACGAGCCCGAGCGGGTGGCCGGCGTAGGAATCACCACCGGCTGGACGACCGTCATGGGGGTGCAGCCGGCACTCGGCCGCTCCTTCGATGCCGCTGAGGAACGGGCCGGGATCGAGAGTGGAGTGATCCTGGTGTCCCACCGTCTGTGGGAATCCCGGTTCGGGGGGCGACCGGACCTGCTCGGCCGCTCCATCCGGCTCGACGACGGGTCATACCGCGTGGTGGGAGTGATGCCGCCTCGCTTCCGCTTCCCGTACGAGGCGGACGTGTGGTTTCCGCTGGCCCCGGATCCCTCGGACGGGGGATCACACGTTCTGGCCGTGTTCGCGCGGATCGCACCGGGTTCGGACCTGGGCCAGGTCGAGCGGGAGCTGGAGCTCATGGCGGGCCGGTTGCAGGACGAACACCCGGACACCAACGCCGGGTTTGGCCTGCTTGCCGTGCCGGTGCGCGAGAGTCTCGTGCAGGAAGATCGGGGTCTCATACTGGCTCTGATCGGAGCCGTGGCGTTTCTGCTGCTCCTGACAGGAGTCAACGTCGCAAACGTGCTGGTAGCGCGCTTCCTGGCCCGATCCCAGGAGATCGGTATCTCGGCGGCACTGGGAGCCAGCCGGAGCCGGCAGGCCCGTCAGTTCGTGACCGAGACGATGGTGCTCTTCATCCTGGGGGGTGCCGCTGCCTACCTGTTCACCGTATGGATGGCCGACTTCCTGGGTGTATTCATCCCCGAAGTCCTGCGGCAGGAGCTTCCGCTCGGAACGGTCCAGGCGGGCCCCCGCGTGGCCCTGTTCGCATTCGGGCTGTCGGTGGCGTGTGGTCTCGCTTTCGGCGCGGCGGCGGCAATCCAGGGCTCCCGCGCCGACCTGGTCCCGCTGCTCCAGGAGGGAGGTCGGGCGCTGGCCGGCCGCCAGCGACGCAGGGTCCAGCGGATCCTGGTGGGGAACTTCGTACGCCTGCAGACAGCCGACCTCGGCTTTCGGGCTGAGAATCTCCTGACGTTGCGCCTGAACCTGGATGGGTCGGCCTACGAGTCTCCGGAGTCCCGGGCCGGCCTCATCGAGGATGTCCGGCGGGAGATCAACCGGGTGCCTGGAGTGCTCG
>JBDHBK010000341.1:0-3246 GCA_039592635.1 Gemmatimonadota bacterium | reverse complement strand
ATTCGCCTGCCAGCAGGCGATTTGTGACATCCAGAAGTGGGACATCTTCGTTTACGTACGCGAATGGACAGCCGGCGGCCCGCGCCGCCTCTTCGTCTCTCTCGTCGTCTCCCACGAACGTCGTGCGCGTGAGATCCAGGTGGTGCTCGCGCTGAGCCTGGAACAGCATCCCGGGTTTCGGTTTCCGACACTCGCAGCCGTCATCCCAGCCGTGCGGACAGTAGTAGACGGCGTGAATGCGGCCTCCACTGTCCCGGGCTTCAGTCCGCATCCGATCATGCACGGCTTCGAGCTGCCCCTCGGTCATCAGGCCGCGGGCGATTCCAGCCTGATTGGAGACCACTATGACCCGGTACCCGGCCTCGCTCAGCAGGCGGAGCGCATCGCGGGCGCCCGGCAGCCACCTGAAGTCCTCCGGCTGCCGTACGTACTCGGCCTTCGGCGGACGTACGTTCAGAACGCCATCCCGATCCAGGATCACCGTCGGTCGGCGCGCAAGGAACGCATCCGTCAGCGGCAACCTCTCGTGGCTGCCGACACTGTAGTAGCGGTGATCGGTCCAGTAAGCATGCAGCCGACCGGACCGAGCCAGGACAGGGTAGACCGCCTGCTCGAAGAGCTCCTGCCGCGCCGGTAGCAGAGGTAGCACGGTCTGCTTGTCGAGGATCGCGTAGCTGATCTCGACCCCTCGCAGACCGGGCGTCTTCCGGCTTCGGTCGAACGCGCAAACGAACCCGTTCTCGCCCACGGTCACGCAGTCCCTGGTGTACCCGTCCGCGTTCGCGTAGACGGTGATCTGCGCCGGAGCTCCGGATTCCAGGTAGGCCGCCCACATCTCTTCGAACTGCATCGGCCAGTAGTTGTCGCAATACAGGAGCAGGAAGGTCTCGTCTATCTGCTCGGCCGCGTCCTGTATCCGGTGCGAGGTGAGGTCGTCAGGCGCGGTCACCCGATAGTCGATCTGGATGCCCAGGGACGCACCGTCCCCGAAGTGGTCGGTGATGACATCCGGCAGGTAGCCGAGCAGCAGGAGGATTCTCTCCAGGCCCTGATCGCGAAGCATCTCGATCACGTATTCGAGGAACGGCTTGCCGTGGAACTCGATCATCGGCTTGGGCACGTGGTCCGTCAGAGGACGGAGCCGCTCGCCGCGCCCTCCCGCGAGGATCACTGCCTGTTTCGGGCGATCGCGATTCACCGCGCGGAACCTCGCCGATTGTTGGCCTCGACGTCCCTGATCAGACAGGTCGTAATGATGTCGCAAATCACCGAGTGCCCCGTCTCGACCGGCCCATACAAACCGATGCTCGACTCGAGCCACAGGGCCTCGTCCACCATCACCTTGAGCTTTCCTCCGTCGAAACCGAGGATTCCGATGGTCTCGACGCCCTGTTCCCGGGCGTAGCCGGCGGCGTCGACGAGATTTGGCGAGTTGCCGCTCGCCGAGATGAGGATCAGCACGTCCCCGGGGCTGGCGAAATTCTCCAGCTGCCCGGTGAAGACGCGCTCGAAACCCTCGTCGTTGCCGAGTGCGGTCAACCAGGAGACGTTGTCGCTCAGGCACATCACGCGCATCGGCGGACGTCCGGAAGTCTTGGTCGCCTTGCCCAAATCGTTTACAAAGTGCGCCGCCGTAGCCGCGCTTCCTCCGTTGCCCGCGATGAAGATCGTCGCGCCTCGGTCCCGCGCGTTGCGCAGTCGCTCGACGGCCCGGGCGATCGAGTCGAGGTCGATGCGCTCCATGAGGCCGTTGAACTCGGCCAAATACTCGTCCGCGATCCGCCGCGGTGAGAACGCGTTCGAAAGCTCACCGGCATCCTTCATGTTCTCGTCCATGCTTTCTCCCGCGTCTGAGAGGCTTCCTCGCGGCGCACGGTCCAGGGAAGCACCGGGGTGATAGCTCCTTCGCGTGAGAGCTGGAAGGCGTAACCCTCGGGCGACACTTCGAACGTCACGACGTGAAGCCGTCTGAACACGTGCCGCGTGCCGGGAACATGACCCGCCGCGTGCAGCATGTACCTCCCGGGCTTGAGCAAGTGAGACGGCACCGTGCAGGTCGACACATAGGCACCGGGGTCGCGCACCTTCTTCTCGAGATCGGTCGTGTCAGTGTCCTCGGACATCCACACGACCTCTCCTCGGGCGTTGTTTACCGCGCACAAGACGGCCAGGCCGCGAATCGGCACCCGCAGCGTATAGCCGACCTCGATCTCGAAGCTCTCGTCGAACGGCAGGACTTCCGCCAGTTCGTGTGTCCGATCGAGGACGCGAACCGAGTCGAGGGTCCCGTCCCCCGGCTCCTCACCTTCGTCAGGCGACCGGTGCCACGAGGATGCGATGGGTCGCCCTTCCGACAGGTAGGCGGATACTACTTCGCCAGGCGGACCGTCGACGACCAGATCTCCCCCCGACAGCAGGAGCGCTCGCTCGCACAGCCGGGTGATCGCACCCATGTTGTGGCTCACGAGGAGAACGGTCCGGCCAGCCTCCGCCACCTCGCCCATCTTGCCCAGACATTTCGACTGGAAAGACGCGTCCCCAACTGCGAGTACCTCGTCCACAATGAGGATCTCCGGCTCGAGGTGAGCCGCCACCGCAAAGGCGAGCCGAAGTCCCATGCCGCTCGAGTAATGCTTGACGGGGGTGTCGATGAATTTCTCCACCTCGGAGAAGGCCACGATCTCGTCGAACCTCGCGGCGATCTCCGACCGTGCCATTCCCAGGATCGCCCCGTTCAGATAGATGTTCTCTCTCCCCGTCAGCTCGGGGTGAAAACCCGTGCCGACCTCCAGCAGCGAACCTACCCGGCCGTGGATCTCGGCCATACCTGTCGTCGGCTCGGTAATCCGGGAGAGGATCTTGAGCAACGTGCTCTTCCCCGCCCCGTTGTGTCCGATGACTCCGACGACCTCTCCTCGCTCCACTTCGAAGTTGATGTCGCGCAGGGCCCAGATCGACTCATCGAGCTCGGCCGCTCCCGTAGCCTGTCCGCGCAGCAGTTTACCCGCGCGACGGAATGGGGCCGCTGCGACATTCGCGATGTGGTCGCGCAGGGTGTTGTAACGCTGCCGGCGCAGCGCCCCGATGTGGTACTCTTTGCCTAGGCCTTCCACCCGGATCGCGATCTCGGTCATTCTCTACACGACGTCGGCGAAGGTCTTTTCCATTCGCCGGAAGTAGAAGAGGCCTCCCATGAACACCGCCAGGCTGCCGAGCGCGGAGGCAAAGATGATCGGGCCTGGCTTC
>JBDHBK010000340.1:0-3256 GCA_039592635.1 Gemmatimonadota bacterium | reverse complement strand
CCGGATGGCAGCGGGCCTCACCGTCCGGCGGGAACGAGTCGAGGAACTCGCGGAGCGTCTGCAGGAGATGGCCCGGCGCGACCTGGCGGATCGTGAACCGGCCCAGGAGCTGAGGTTGGACCTGGAAGTATCGGTCGACAGGCTGGGCGATAGCCTGCTGCGAGGGTTGGGCCACCTGGCGCCGTTCGGGTCCGGGAATCCGACGCCGATCCTGATGGTGCGCGGCGTGACGCTCGATCGACCGACACGTGTCGGTAACGACGGCGCACACCTTCGCTTTCAGCTGGTCGGCCAGGGGCAGCGGATTCCGGCGATCGCGTTCGGCATGGGCCGCAGACTGGCCGAGGCTCGATCTTCCGAGCGGGCGGACGTGGCGCTCGAGATCGCCGAGAACAGTTGGAACGGCCGGCGCGAAGTGCAGGCTCGAGTTCTGGACTTCCGGCCCACCGAATCGTGAGCCTCCGGATCGTTGCCGGAGAGTTCCGGGGCCGTCGTATCGAGGCGCCCGCGGGTCGCTCGACCCGCCCGACCCGCGAAGCGGTTAGAGAGGGCTGGTTCAACGTACTGGGCGATCGAGTTGTCGGTGCCCGTGTCCTGGACCTGTTCGCCGGCTCGGGAGCCCTGGGCTTCGAGGCCCTTTCCCGGGGCGCGGCGCACGTACACTTCGTCGAATCAGACAGGGCGGTCCTTGCGGTTCTGAGGCGCAACATCGAGGCTCTCGGAGTTGGGTCGCGTACCGAGGTCACCAGGGCCGATGCCCTGGGCCTGGTCGCGGTCCCCGAACGCGTGGCAGCGGGTTCGTGGGACCTGGTGCTCGCCGACCCGCCGTACGCTGGAGACGCGGCGATCGAGCTGGTATCCGCCTTCGCTCGAGGTGCTTTTGCGGGTATCCTGTGTGTGGAGCACGCGGTAGGCATAGATTTCCCGGTGGAGCCGGACTGGCAACGGCGCTACGGAGAGACTGTCCTCTCGATCTTTTTGGATCCGAGTGAAGGAGCCACTCATGGTTGACGAGCGGATCGCCATCTACCCGGGGTCGTTCGATCCCCTGACCCTGGGGCACGATGACATCATACGGCGTTGCCTCAGGCTCGTGGATCGGGTCCTGATCGCGATCGCCGGAAGTGCTTCACAGGTGAAGAACCCGGCGTTCTCGCTCCTCGAACGCGTCGAGCTGACTCGCGAGGTCTACGCGGGCGAGCCGAGGGTGGAGGTCGTCCAGTTCCAGGGACTGCTGGTCGATTTCGCCCGGGAGAGCGGCGCACGATTGATCGTCAGAGGGCTGAGGGCGGTCAGTGACTTCGAGTACGAGTTCCAGATGGCTTTGATGAACCGATCATTGTGGCCCGAGATCGAGGTGATCTTCATGGCGCCCGCCAGCAACTACACCTTTCTCAGTTCGTCACTGGTTCGAGAGGTCGCCAGGCTTGGAGGCGATGTCTCGGGCTTCGTCCCGGCTCCCGTCCTCAGAGAGCTGGCCCGGGTCTACGGCGAGCCCGTGAAAGACGAGTGAGCTTCCTCGCCGGGTTGCGGGAGCGGGCGGCGCGGACGAATGCCCGGATCGGCTTTCCTGAGGCGACCGAGGCACGCACCGCCGAGGCGATTCGGCGTCTATCCGAGGAAGGCGCCGTTCGGCCAATCGTTGTCGAGTCGGTCGCGGATCTCGATCGGGGTCTGCACGAGTCAGGGATAGAAGTGCTCGATCCGTATGCTCCGGGTCGGAGAGGGGAAGTGGCCGACCTGCTCCCGGAGATCGGTTCGGGCGGGCCGGTGGACACGCTGCGTTTTGCGGTCGCACAGATGCACAGAGGTCGGTTGGACGGGGTGGTCGCCGGCGCGAGGAGTGCCACCGCGGATGTGCTTAGGGCGGGGCTCAGGATCGTCGGAACGGCTGAGGGCATTCGGACGGTTTCAAGCTCGTTCTACATGGTGCCGGTTGCCGGGACGCCGGACGACGTGCTCACGTTCACGGACGCCGCCGTAGTCCCCACCCCGACCCCGGAGCAGCTGGCCGAGATCGCCCAGGCCGCCTGCCGGGCACGACGGCTCATCGTGGGTGACGAGCCGAGAGTCGCGTTCCTGTCGTACTCGACGCTGGGGTCCGCGGACGGTGATTCGGTACGGGCGGTGCGAAATGCCTTGCGTGAGTTTCGGGAGCGCGAACCGGATGTTATCTGTGACGGGGAGCTGCAAGCGGATGCGGCGCTCGTGCCCGAGGTGGCGCTGAGAAAGGCCCCCGGCTCGAAGTTGGCCGGCCGGGCGAATGTGCTGGTCTTTCCCAACCTGGACGCCGGCAACATTGGCTACAAGCTGGTCCAGCGCCTGGCCGGGTCCCACGCCCTGGGCCCCGTTCTTCAGGGACTCGCGGGACCTCTGAATGACCTGTCGCGAGGAGCCTCCGCAGAGGACATCGTGCACATGGCGTATATCACGGCGCTCATGGTGGAGGCGCCACGAAAGCAACAACGCGAATCACCGGAGTGAGGGCTGCAATGTTTATGATCACCGAGATGAATGGGATTACGATCGTGGAGGTCGGCGGCGAGCTGATCGTTGGCAACCGTCAGGATCTGAAGGACACGGTTCTCGAGCGGTTGGAGTCGGGTGATCGGCGGTTCCTCATCGATTTTTCCAGCTCCAGCTACATCGATTCCAGTGGACTGGGCGTGCTGGTGAGCCTGTCCAAGAAGATCAGGGAGTCCGGCGGAGCGCTGCGTCTCGCCGGGCTGAACGAAGATCTTCGCACCCTGTTCGAGCTGACGAAGCTGGATACGCTGTTCCAGATCGCGGACACACGCGCGCGGGCCATCGGCGAGTTCTGAGGGGTGTCCGACTCATTGCCGACTGCGCCGACTGCCCTCGTCTGCTCCAAGCGCGGCGAGGTGTCCGACAGTCTGGTCCGGGAACTCGCGCCACTCGGCGCTTCCTGCCTGGTGGCCTCGACGCGGGAGGAGTGGCCGGGTGACGCACCGGGGATCGCCTTCATCGACCTGGCCGATGCCGGTCAGCCTGTCCGCGAGGTACGGCTTGCTTACGGTCCAGGCACCGATCTCGTCGCCGTCGTGGACAACGAGTCCGTCGAGCGCCTGATCCCGGCTCTGGCCGCGGGGTGCGGGGACTATCTCTTCTTCCCGATCAATCCAGACGAATTGGGACTGAAGTGGCGGAAGCACATGGAGGGAGAGGGGGGGACACGCGCCAGGCGTCCCGGAGGCCTGGAGGGGAGCATCCATCTCGAGTTCCCATCGAGAGTCGG
>JBDHBK010000339.1:0-3269 GCA_039592635.1 Gemmatimonadota bacterium | reverse complement strand
CGAGGGCGTTGACCACGCGCACGTACGGATAGAAGGCGGTCCTGCGCCCTAACAGGTGGCTGTCCAGACGTACCGTGGCCCGCAGGTTTAGCCGGATGTACTGGCCCTCCGGGACCGTCACGAGTATCGCCGGAATCGTGATCGGTCCGGGACCCGGCACGGCCGAGAAAGACGGACGGACGGCGTCACCGTCTGTGGCTTCGCCAGGGACGACGGACAGGTTCGACGGGCCGGGGCGCGGGATTTCGCCGAACTCGAGGCCGGCCCCGTACGCGATGTCTCCCTCGAGGCGGACCCCCCTCCCAAGGTCCGCCATGGCTCCGGCTCGCAGGTAGTGTCGGCCGGAGAAGATGTCGGTGCGCTCCCCCTCGACGAGTTCGGTCCACGCCCAGGCCATCGAGTAGTTGCCCCAGATCACGACCCGTCCCGCGACCTGTGTCAGCCACAGGTCAAACCCTGCGTTCTGCAGGTCGGCACCCCCCAGGACGGGAAGCCCGCGTGATGTCTTCCAGTAACCCTGGAGAGCGAACTGCTCGCCGGGCGAAGCCGAGTGTGAGAAGCCGACGACCAGGTGGGAGGCCTCGGCCGGTGAAATAGTCGTGAACACGGCCCCCAGTTGCTGGGCCTCCGTCGATGCCAGCAGGGCGGCCGACGCCGATCCGGAAGTATCCGGAGTCACCACGAGCTGGTGGTACTGCCCGGCGGAAACCGTCATGAGGAAGTTTTCAGATGTATTCCACTCGAGGCGGGCCCGTGGAGAAAGCGCGGATCCAAGCCGGCCCGAATACAGATTTCCCCTGACGCCAGCCGAAAAGCGCAGGCCCTGCGCCACCCTGAGACCGGCGTCGAAGTAGCCGGCAAGAGCCACCGCCGAGTTGGCCTGTCCGAACTCGATGCGCTGCTGTGCGGGACCTTCGGCGAACACGGTCGACAGGGCCAGGCGATCCAGGTGCATGCCGAAGCCGTATCGGACCCGCTTCTGGTCCCCGAGGATATCCAAGGTCACACGGGTGCGCTTGGTGGTACCCGATGCGAGTACCGGGTCGGCCGCACCGATCGGCAGCTGATTGCGAAACTCGCCGGACGAGACGCCTGCCTCGAGGGTGCCCAGGTCCAGGCGACTGCGATAGCGGATCGATCCGGCCGTGTTCCCCCACTCTGGCGCCTCGGCGGAAGAACGTGAATCCGGCAGGGCCACGCTCTCCTGGTTCCAGAACCCCGTGACGAGGAGCGTGTCCGTGGCCGAGAGACCCACATCCAACCGGGTCAGCACATCGGCATACTGCTGCGGAAAGGCCCCGTCCACGAAGGCTCCCGAAGCTCCCCCATGCAGGCTCCGAGCCGAGAACGATGCTCGCGCCGGGCCGCCTCCCGTTCGGAAGATGGCCCCGGCCGACACGAGATCGACGAAGGCCGCTGCCGTGGCGGGTCCTTCCGGACTCCCGAGGCTCTCCAGGCTCAACACCTCCGAGAGCCCGCCGTCGAAGCGCGCAGGCGCGCCTCCGTGCCAGCGGGTGGCACTCGCCACGGTGGGTGGGAGCCCCGGATCCAGCAGACCTCCCAATTGCAGGGGCGAATGGACCGGCGCTCCGTCCATCAGGACCAGGTCGAGAGCCGTACCGGATCCCCGGACGAAGAGGATGTTGTCCGGGGACGGCGGACTCGAAGACAACATGGCCATTGCTGTCGCCGCGATACCCGTTTCGGAAACCCCGGGTGAAGCATCCAGCACACGCACGACGGCCGTTCCCGTCGCCGGCACCATTTCGCTTTCCAGACCGGACGGGTCCCGCGCTGCGTCGGGCACCCCCTCCGCAGTCACCGGCGGCATCTCGACCGGCTGCATGGTGAGAATGAAGTCGACGGCGAGGTGGCCGTTCTCGGGCACGCTGAGCACGACCTCGAGCGAAGAATGGCCGATGATGGACGCCCGAATGCGCCGTTCGCCGGCAGGCACCCCATCGAGGAGGTAGTAGCCCCGGTCGTCCGTGATCGTCAGACGATTCAGGTCCACGATCTGAACGACGGCCCCTGCCAGCGGTTTCTCTCCGGCCGCCTCCCGGACCTGACCCCGAACCGACCCCTGCGGGGCCGACTGCACCGCCAGGCCTATTCCGGCCACCAGCGCCAGGAGGCCCGTCATATCACGCCTCTGCCCCTGTCCGGTCGGTCAGTCTCCGATCCGGAACACCACGTCCTCTCGCAGGGAGTCCTGCACCGGCCACAGGGTGACGAGGTGGCCGTCCTCGATACGCACCGCGGCTTCGCCGTCCACTCGGACGACTGCGTCGCGGGCCGATCGGGGCAGCTCCACCCATATCTCGCCTTCCCTCGCGCCGATCACATCCAACGTCCCCGGTCCGGTGACGAACCGCGGGACCTCCCGGGTGCCTTCGACCCGGATCGTGGCTCGCCGCGCATCGGTGAGCCTCACATGTACATTACTGTTCCGGCCGAACCCCTGCAGGTCGATGACCAGGCCGCCTGCCTCCGGCTCGACGGAAATGCCTGCCGCCGTGGGCTCGGCATCCGCGGTCGACGGCGTTTCCAGCTCCACGGCCGGAACCGCAGGCGCAACCGCCGCAGTCCGGTCCGCTTCGCCCAGGCTCTCGAGCCACGCACGAACCGGAGACCCGGGAACGAGCGCTGCCGCGGCCCCGGACGCCACCAGAATCAGGCCGGCGGCCCGGGCGAGCGACCAACCGGTCCTTCTCAGTCGGTGACTGCCGCGCGCCTGCAGCGCCGCCACGACAGGCAACGGGCCGGGATCAGCCAGCCCTGTCGCCTGCTCGTCCAGCACCAGCAGCGCCCGGGACAGTGCCTCCGACTCTCGACGAAGACTGTCGGCCCGGCCGCGGCACTCGCCGCACGACTCTATGTGTTCCCGTACCCCGGTTCCCTCCTCCGGCTCCAACTCTCCATCGAGCCAGGCCAGCAGGTGCCCGTCATTCGGGTGAGGCATTGGTCTCTCCCACGGCTTCGTAGGCCGCGCTGAACTTCTTGAGAGCCCGGGCCACCAGCGCACCGACCGAAGTCGACCGTACGCCCACGGCCTCGGCTATCTCAGTGTATCGAAACCCCTCTTCCCTCATCAGCAACATCTGTCGGTCTCTCTGGGACAGACGCTCCAGCGCCTTTCGAACCAGCTCGATCCGCTCGGTCCGTTCCAGGTCGTCGAGCGGCGAGCTCGCCGCGCCCGTCCTCTCCTGGTTCGCGACCAGCAGCCGGCGCCTCCGTTCCTTCTTTCGGACCCGGTCCCGGGCCAGGTT
>JBDHBK010000338.1:0-3287 GCA_039592635.1 Gemmatimonadota bacterium | reverse complement strand
GAGACGGATCCAAGGCTTCGTGAAGCGGTAGAAACACTGGACCTGAAACTCACCGAGGAGTAACGGCTCTTGGAGAACATGAATCAACTTCAACAACTGATGCAGCTGGGACAGCAGATGCAGTCCCGCATGGCCGAAATACAGGAGAGACTCGAGAAGGAGACCTTCTCGGCCTCGGCCGGCGGTGGGTTGGTTGAAGCGACGGCAGACGGCAAGGGGGCGGTTCGCTCCCTGAAGATCGATCCGTCGGCCGTGGATCCCGACGACCTCGAAATGCTGGAGGACCTGATCCTGGCTGCGATTTCGCAGGCCCAGGGCAAGGCCCGCGCCCAGCTCGAGGCGGAGATGCGGCAGGCCACCGGTGGGATGCCGATGCCGGACCTGGGTTCCTTGCTGGGCGGCTAGGTGTCGGCGATCGAAGGTCTGATCGGCGAGTTCGGACGATTGCCGGGAATCGGTCGCAAGACGGCGCAGCGATTGACCTATTATCTGCTCAAAGGTCGACCGGAAGACGCCAGCAGGCTGTCGGCGGCAATCGACCGCGTGGTCGCCGAGGTGCGCCCGTGCGGGGAATGCGGGAATCTCAGCAGCGAGGCGCCCTGCGAATACTGCCGCAATTCGAGGCGCGACGCGTCTCAGATCTGCGTGGTCGAGGAAGCATCAGATATCGCGGCGATCGAGGCATCGGGCAGATTTCGCGGACGGTACCACGTGTTGGGAGGTCATCTGTCGCCACTCGACGGCGTGGGACCGGACGAGCTCAACATCGCGCAGTTGGTGCAACGGCTGGCCGGCGGGATCACGGAACTGATCATCGCGACGAATCCGAGCGTGGAAGGTGAGGCCACCGCGGCCTACCTGCATCGCGCGGTGGCACAGTTCCCGGGTCTTCGTGTGACGCGTCTGGCACGGGGCCTGCCTGTAGGTGGAGACTTGGAGTACGCCGACGGAGTGACTATAGCGGAGGCGTTCAGCGGACGCCGGGAGATGTGAATGTCGGACAAAGTGATTGTGGTGCGGGAGGAGTCCGCAACCTGGAAAGCACTGAAGATAGCCGCGCTGGGCCTCCTGGGGCTGGCTGCGGTTGGGGGTGCAGGTGTGATTCTGGCCCGGGACCAGATGGCGCGTCACCAGAGCGAACTGTTCAGTCCTCATCCCCTGCGCCGACTCGCGGCGCTCGGGTATCTCCGCGCCCACCCCGATGTGGACAACGTCCTCCTGCTGCGGGACTACGTGGCGTGGGAGGAGCGGCCCATGCTCCGCAAGCGGGCGACGGCAGTTCTCGCCGGCATGGAGGAGTATCTGGCGGCCGAGGAGAGCATCGAGAGGGCCTGACAGCATGCCTCTGAACCATCCCGTTTCCGGCGATCTGGGCTGCAAGGTGGTGTACTACGGCCCCGCTGCGAGCGGGAAGACGACCAACCTCAAGCATGTCTACGGACGCCTGGACCCGGCGGCCAGGGGGAAGCTCATCACTCCAACCGACGGGCCCGAGCGCACGCTCTTCTTCGACTTTCTTCCGGTGGACATGGGTGTCGTTCATGGAGTGCGAACACGTTTTCATCTGTACACCGTGCCCGGACAGTCGCCGCAGCGTGACAGTCGGCGCCTGGTGCTCCGGGGGGTGGACGGTGTGGTGTTCGTCGCGGACAGCCACCCACAGAGGATGGCCGCCAACCGGGAATCGCTCTCCGATCTCGAAGACAACCTCGCGGAGCTCGACCTCTCGATCGCCGAGGTGCCGATGGTGATCCAGTACAACAAGCGGGACCTGGAAGGCGCGACGCAGGTCGATGAACTGCAGGCGCAACTGAATCCTGGCGACCGAGCGTGCTTCGAAGCCGTAGCCATTGAGGGTACCGGCGTTCTGGAGTCCCTCACTGCGATCTCGCGGCAAATCATCAAGGCCCTCCATCGTGCGTGATCGAGTGCCCAACGACGTCAATCTCCCGAATGCCATCACAACACTGCGGGTGCTGCTCGCGCCCGTGGTGACGGTCCTGCTGTTCGAGTCCAGTGCGTCGGTGCGGTTGATCGCCTTCATCGTCTTTCTCGTTGCGGCCCTCTCGGACCTGGTGGACGGCGCCCTTGCCCGGCGACGTTCAGAGGTCACTGACTTCGGCAAGCTCGTCGACCCGCTGGCGGACAAGCTGTTGCTGGTCGCCACGCTGATTCCGTTCTACCTGCTCACCCTGCGCCTTCCCGAACTGGGCCAGCTTCCTTTGTTTGGCGGGATCAGCCTGTGGGTCCTCGTAGTGTTCTTCGGCCGGGAACTGTTGATCACCTGGTTGCGCACCACCGCTGCCAGGCGAGGCGTCGTGGTGCCGGCGAGCACGCTGGGAAAACGGAAGGCCCTGGCTCAGAATATCTTCATTGGCTCGATGATCCTGTGGCTGGCCTACCGTACGGCCGTCGTGGAAGAGGGCTGGACGGGATCCCTTAACGAATTCTGGGCCGGGCTGCACGGTTGGTTTACCACCATCAGCCTAATCGTGGCACTGGCCCTTACGGTCGTGTCGCTGGTGGTGTATGTCAGCAACTTCCGACGCGTCCTGGGGGGAAGCGCCGATTGACCCCCGGGGGGCCGCGACGGAATCGGGAACTCCCCGTTCCTGATCCGGCCGGAGCGGTCGTGGAGATGCTGTATGCCGCTGGCGAGACGCTGGCGGTCGCCGAGAGTTGCACGGGTGGCTGGTTGGGTCGGGACATCACGTCGGTTCCGGGAGCTTCCGCCTCCTTCTGGGGAGGCGTGATCGCCTACGACAACTCGGCAAAGCGGAATCTGCTGGCCGTGTCGCCCGACACGCTTGCAGACCACGGTGCGGTCTCGGAAGAGACTGCGGCCGAGATGGCGGAGGGCGTCGCCGCACTTTCCGAAACCACGTGGTCCGTGGCTGTCACGGGGCTCGCCGGTCCGTCCGGCGGAACACCTGACAAGCCGGTAGGCACCGTTTGCATAGCGGTTTCAGGCCCCGTTCGGTTGTCTCGAACCTACCGGCTTCGCGGCGACAGGGAGACCGTGCGGGCGGCAGCGGTCGCCCGGGCTTTCGGACTCCTGTTGGAGGCGTTCGAGGGCCGATGACGGAAGAGCGGACGGGAACGATCGAGGTCTCCGGAGGCGTGCGCCTCTTCTTCCGAAGTCGGAAGACGGAAGGCTCACGTGGGCGTCTGCTCGCGGTGCACGGGCTCGGAGAGCACTCGGGTCGCTACGGGCGCATTGCCGCCTGCGCCGAGGCGGCTCGACTCGACTACTTCGCGCTCGACCTGCGCGGGCATGGCCGATCGCC
>JBDHBK010000337.1:0-5620 GCA_039592635.1 Gemmatimonadota bacterium | reverse complement strand
CTGCTCTTCGACCACCTGCCTCGGCAAGTTGATGGGCCAGGACGAGTTCGCCGCGGCAATGTCGACGGCGGGCGTTCCGGGCTAGAACTGCACTGTCGAAGGGCGATCTGATTCGCCCTATGACTGGCGCCGCAATCGTTTACGGAGCTTGTCGAGCGTGGGGCCCGTGTCGCAGCCCGGCGGATGCGGCCGGACGGGTTCCGGCGGGCGCGGCGGCTCGGGCGAGCACGGTGGCTTCGGGAATCGGTACGGCTTCTTACGGTCTCGGGGCGCCCGCCCGCGGTTGCTCTTCGGCATAGCTGGCCCTCCTTCGGGTCTGATCGGCTCATCCTCACGCCTCTCAATACGCGGGTACCCGGCCTGTAGGTTCGCGGATCGGGGGCGACCGGGCTTACAATTGGGACCGAACACCGCTGAAGCCTCTTGCTGCGAGTTCAGGATCGAGGTCCAGCGATCCCCGGATTGGAGGAGCGAAGCTTGAACGGCGAACGCAATCCCGGCGTGATCGACCGTGCCTTGCGACTCTTCGCGGACGTCCGCGCCGGAGAAGGCGTCAACGTCGTCATCCTGGCGCTGAACGTCTTCACCCTCCTCACCGCCTACTACATCCTCAAGCCAATCAGGGACGGCCTGATCCTCGGTGAGGAGGGGCCGGAATTTGCGGCCTACATGTCCGCGGCCATGGCGTTCCTGCTGATCCCGGTGATCGCCGTTTACGGGAAAATGGCCGACCGGCTTCCCCGTCGCCGGCTCATCGGTGTGGTCACCATCTTCTTCGCTGCCTGTTGCGGCGCGTTCTTCCTCGCGGGGCAGGGAGGACTCGAGATCGGGATCGCGTTCTTCATCTGGATCGGGATCTTCAACGTGATGATCCTGGCTCAGTTCTGGGGCTTCGCCAATGATCTGTACACGAACGAGGAAGGAGAGAGGCTGTTTCCCATCGTGCAGGTCGGGGCGGCGGTAGGCGGGATCGTCGGTGCAGCCACCGTCGGGAGGATGATCGAGCCGCTGGGCCTCTATCTTCCCATGCTCCTCGCCGGAGCCCTGCTGGTGCTCAGTCTTCTGCTGACGAACTGGGTGGACCGCCGGGAGCGGCTGCGGACCGAGGCGTCGGTTCCTCCGAAGCTCAGTACGGCCGCCTCCCCCGCCGCTACCGGCGAATTCCGGATGGACACGGGCGAATTCAAGAACCTCCGGGAAGCGCTCAGGGAGGCCCTCGAGAAGGAGGCAAGGGGTGAGGCCGTCGGGGAGGAGACGCGGGACGAGCCGGTGGAGCCGGAGATCGAATCCGGAAACGGCGCGTTCTCCCTGGTCATGGGGACGAAGTACCTGCTGCTGATCGCGATCCTGATTCTGATGCTCAACTGGGTGAACACGAACGGCGAGAACCTGCTCAAGTTCCTGGTAACTGCAGCTGCCGAGACCAGGATCGCGGAAGGGGCGTCGGGTGGTCTGGATGTGAAAGAGTGGTCGGGAGCGTTCTACGCCCGGTTCTATTTCTGGGTGAACGTCGCAACGCTGGTCACGCAGCTCTTCCTGGTGTCCCGGATCATCAAGTACTTCGGCGTCCACGTGGCCATCATGATTCTGCCCGTCATCGCCCTGGGATCGTATGGCCTGATCGCAGCGCTGCCGGTTCTGGGGTACGCACGGTGGGCGAAGACGGCGGAGAATTCCACGGACTACTCTCTTCAGAGCACCGTTCAGCAGGCGTTGTTCCTGCCGACCACCCGCGAGCAGAAGTACAAGGCCAAGCAGGTTACGGACGCGTTCTCGAAGCGATTGGGGGACACGCTGGCGGCCCTGACGGTCTTCGTCAGTGTGACGTTCCTGGGGACGAACATCAGGTTCTTCGCCGCCCTCAACATCGTGCTCGTCCTGATCTGGTTGGCCGTCGCGTACCGGATCGGGCGCGAGTACAGGGAACTCGTTCGAACCGGACGGCCGCCGGTTTGAGGCGCGAAGGAGTACTGCCGTGAGCGGCGACCAGCGCCGCTACAGTTCGATCGGCCGCCCGGTCGACCGGCGCTATCCCACCAACCGGGCGATCGCCGGCCTGACACTCGCTGTGGCGATCCTGGGCTTTGCGATAAGGCGCCTGACCGGCACTCACCCCCTGGAGGCATTCACAGGCGGTCTCGTGCTGGCGATCGGGTTCTTCCTGGCGTGGGCCATCGCCCGGGAACTGGATCCCGACCATGACGCGTCGGCCTTCGTGGCCGCCGGCCTCAGCCTGATCCCGCAGACGATGCTCGGGCGCCCGGACCTCGCGGGAGTGCTACTCATCCTGTTGCTGCTTCGCATCGTGAACAGGACGGTCGGGCCTGCGGCGCGGCCGCTGGACACGATCGGTATCCTGGCCCTGGTGGGAGTGGCGGTTTGGCGGGGACAGCCGGTACTGGCTCTCGCGGCTGCCGGGGCCTTCATCCTGGATGCGATCCTGGATCCGGCCCACCGGGTTCACTTCGCCGCCGCCGGGGCTTCGATCGGTCTGCTGGGTTTCGGGCTGAGCCGCTTCGCGGGTACGGCCCTGGCGCCGCTGACCCTGGTGACCGTTTTGGCCCTGGCGTTGATGGCCCCGTTCCTGTTGCTGATCGCGGCTTCGGGAGCGCCGCGCACTTTGTCTGACACTGGCGGGGACCTGCTGCGCGGAAGTCGCGTTCGCGCGGCCCAATGGCTTGCCCTGGCGGCGATGGCGGGAGCGATTTTGGTCGGGGGACAGGCCGGCCTGGCCAGCCTGTCCCCGCTGTGGGCGGCCCTGGTGGGGGCGGGTGCCTACTTCTCGATCGGGGCTCCCACCAGGTTGCCCCACTCGGTCCAGGATCCGTCGTAATTGCGCACACGCTGGAAACCCAACAGGTGCGTGAGAACGAACCAGGTGTGGCTCGATCGCTCTCCGATGCGGCAATAGGCGATCACCTCCTCGTCCGGCTCCAGACCGATCTCGTCCCGGTAGATCGCCCGCAACTCGTCAGCTGACTTGAAGGTGCCGTCCTCGTTGGCCGCCCGCTTCCAGGGCACGCTGGCCGCACCGGGAATGTGGCCGCCGCGCAGGGCCCCCTCCTGCGGGTAGTCGGGCATGTGCAGCAGCTCGCCCCGGTACTCCTGCGGCGATCGGACATCGACCAGTCTGCCACCGCGATCGTAGTGCCTGAACACCTCGTCGCGGAACGCTCGCACCGGTTTGTCGTCCCGGTTGACCGTCGGGTACGTGGTGGGCGTTCTCTGCGGCACCTCGGTCGTCATCGGCCGGCCATCGGCCACCCACTTCTGACGTCCTCCGTGTCCGGGTGTCCGAACAGCGTGAACACCCACAGCGCATACGCGGCCCACCAGTTGAAATTGTCTCCGTAGAACACGACCGTGTGGTCACGCGAGATTCCCTTTCGTGACAGCAGTTCGGCGAAGCGCTCGGGGGAGAGGTAGTCCCGCACCAGCGGATCGTTAAGGTCGGAATGCCAGTCGACCTTCACGGCCCCCGGGATGTGTCCGGTCTCGTAGAGCAGGACGTCCTCGTCCGACTCCACGATGACGACGCCCGGGTCGTCGAGGTGCTCGGCGACCCAGTCGGCCGAGACGAGTTTCTCTGGACGGGCGAATTGCTGAAATAGCGGCGACGGATCCTGGCCGACCGGCATGGCGTACTCCTGTGTCGTGGTGGCACCGTTGCAGTCACGTAGTCTCACACCGAAGATAACGCTTCTTTCAACGACAGGGTTCAACTCGGATGTCGATGCCAGACAAACTGCGGATGATCGTCGATCAGTTTGCGGCCGCGCCCCGTGAGTTGCGGGTCCAGGCGCTGCTGGAATACTCCCGTCGTGTCCCGCCCCTCGCAGAGGAGCTGGCGGCGGATCGGGACCGGCTCGAACAGGTCCACGAGTGCCAGACGCCGTTCTTTCTCGCGACCGAAATCGACGAGGGGGGCGCGGTACACCTGCACTTCGATTGTCCACCCGAGGCGCCGACCGTGCGTGGTTTCGCCGGGATCCTTCGCGAGGGCCTCGAAGGCGAGCCGTGGGAAGACGTGGTGGCGGTGCCGCCGGATTTCTATTCGGGGATGGGCCTGCAGGAGGTCGTGTCTGCGCTGAGACTGCGCGGGATGGGTGCGATCCTGGGCCGTCTCAAGCGACAGATCCGAGAGACAATGCAGCCGGAGGAAGATCGATGAGTGGACGTCGCTAGGCACTGCTGGTGGTCGTACTCCTGGTACTGGGCATTCAACTCGTCCCCGTACCCAGGGAGAACCCTGCCGTGGTGAATCCAGTAGCGGTGCCGGACGACGTTCGCATGGTCCTGGAGAACTCCTGTAACGACTGCCATTCCAACCTGACGGTCTGGCCATGGTACAGTCGCGTGGCGCCGGTGTCGTGGCTGGTGTACAGGGACGTGAAGAAGGGCAGGGACGAGCTCAATTTCTCGGAGTGGGGCGAGTACTCCGATCGCCGCCGAAACCGCAAGCTGGAGGAGATCGAAGAGAAGGTCGCCGACAAGGAAATGCCTCTGAAACTCTACGTTCGGCTGCACCCGGGGGCCGCACTCTCCGTGGCCGACGCGGAGACCCTGATCGAGTGGTCGAGGGTCGAACGCCAGGCGATGGAAGAGGCGCCCGCGGAGTGACCGCGAGCGCCTGGCCGACACCTACTCTTTTCTGGCCGCGAGTCGGGCGTCCACGCTGAACGGTCCGGCGCCCCAGGCGCTGAAGAAGAGGAAGATGAACGAGAAGAGCATCGCCTTCTCTCCGCCGTTCGTCCACCACCAGGGATCGCTGTAACCGGAGTGGATCCAGAAGTAGGCCACGGCCATCTGGCCGGCCAACAGGAAGGCCACGGGTCGGGTGAACAGGCCCAACACGATGAGCAGGCCGCCAAATGTCTCGAGGACTCCCGCCACACCGAATCGTGACATGAGCTCCGCGGCCTCTCCGGGACCCCCGAAGCCACCCAGCCAGCCAAAGAGCTTGGGCAGGCCGTGCGTCATGAACGCCAGCCCCGTGACGATGCGCAGAATTGCCCAGGTGAATTCCTGGTACTTCGAGTGTCCGACGTCGTCCATGTGATCTCCTTCACTGTCTCGTACGGGTCACGTTCCGAACCCCATTCTCCAACAAGTGGTTCCGCGTGTCTACTCCTGGCATTGCCCGACAGCTTGCCAGCCTCACTTCCGCGGTGGATGTTACCAGTGTTTCGTGGAGTATCCGGATGCATGAGGAACGCGCGGCCCTGAGCTGCGCGCGGCCCGAACTGGACGGCCATTTCATGAGCCAGATCGTTCTCCTCGCGTCTATCGTCATTCGACTGCTGGCGTTCTTCTGGTCGGTCGATCTCGTCCGTCGGTTCCGCGACTGGCGTCTCGTCCTGCTCAGCGGCGTGCTGGGGCTCATGGTCGTGCGCCACGCGCTGAACAGCCCGTGGGTACGTGACGTGTGGCCGAGAGTCGCGGATGTCGGTTCAGCGGTTCCAGCGATTCTGGTAAGCGTGGGATTGCTGGTCGCCGTCATCCTGATCGGGCGTATGATCGAGGACCACAGCTCGGCCCTCGAAGCGGCCTCCGCGGCGACCCGAGCCCTGCGGGAGAACCAGACCCGGCTGCAATTCGTGGTCGACCAGGCGCCGGTGGT
>JBDHBK010000336.1:0-3311 GCA_039592635.1 Gemmatimonadota bacterium | reverse complement strand
TCGGAGCGCCTGAACGCAGAAGTGGAACGCATCTGTCAGGAGGACGGAGACGTGGAGCGAGTCGTCCGCATGATGGGGGTACATCTCGGACCGGACGACATCCTCCTCACACTCGGCCTCGAGTTCTCCGCGGGTCACAACATCCAGGAGGCGGCCCAGGTGGTGGAGCGGATCGAGAAGCGGATCCGGGACGCCGATCCGCGCGTCACCCGGGTGTTCGTGGAACCGGAGACCGCCAGCGACCCGGGAGGAATCGGGGCACCGTTCTGAGCCCGGTAGTCCAGCCCGACTCGGCAACTCAACCGCCACGACCTGTACTCGCGAATGCATGAACTGACGACTCTTCGAGTTCTGGCGCGGGCGATGGGCGTGCACACCCATTATACCGATGGCCTCGGTCGGTCCGTGACGGTTGGCCCGGAGACGTTGGTGAGCGTGTGTGCCTCGCTCGGCGCCGCGGTGAAGGGGCCCGGCGACGCGGCCTCGGCGCTGCACACGTTCGAGGCGGAGATGGGCGCGGAAGTCGTTCCGGTCGTGATCGTCGCATGGGACGGAGCGCTTCGCCCGGTATCGGTTTCGGTCGCCGGCGAGATCGACGCCCGCCTTCAGCTGGAAGGCGGCGAGGAGTACCCGCTGGACATCGACGCGAGGCGCGGGGTCTCCGTCATCACGGCTGCCGGTGCGCTTCCTTTCGGCTATCACCGTCTGAGGCTCGAAGCTGCAGGCTCCACTCACCGGTCCACCGTGATCTCAGCCCCGATGAAGTCGTGGCGCCGCGCCGGCGCCCATCGAAACTGGGGCGTAAGCGCACAACTGGCGGCGTTACGGTCGAGCCGAAGCCGGGCCTTTGGCGACTTGAATGACCTGGAGACCACATGCCGCTGGATCGGGGAGCGAGGTGGCGACCTGGTCATGCTCCTGCCGCTGCTGCCCACCTTCAACAGCGGGCGGCCGGAGCCGAGCCCGTATTCCCCCGTGAGTCGGCTCTTCTGGTCCGAACTGATCCTCGACATCGGAGATGCTCATCGGCCAGCGCCTCGCCGGGCGACTCTGGACGTCGCGTCGGCTGACGCTGAGGTGCGGGCTGCACTGGCCGGGAACCCGGCGCCACCCTCGCAGTCAGTGGACGATGAGTTGATTACCTATGCGAAGTTCCGCGGGGCCCAGGCGCGACTGGGTCGGAACTGGCGGGAGTGGCCGGCGGACGCCCGTTCGGGCCGGCTTGAGCCGGACCACGTGGATCGCGAGGAGGAGAGATACCACCTCGTGGCCCAGGTCATGGCGCGCCGGCAGTTGGGCCAGCTTCACCGAAAGCTGGAGCGAGAGGGCATCCGCTTGGGCCTGGACCTCCCGGTCGGCGTTCACCCGGATGGGTACGATCCGTGGTCCCGCCAGCTGATGTTCGGAGAGGGCATGTCAGTCGGAGCCCCGCCCGACGCGGGATTCCCGAGCGGCCAGGACTGGGGCTTCCAACCGCTTCTTCCGCAGGCCTCGCGGAGGGAAGGTCACCGGTACGTTGCGGCTTCGATCGCCCACCAGGCTGCACTATCGGGAGTGCTCCGGGTGGACCACATCATGGCCTGGACGCGGCTCTACTGGATTCCGCGCGGGCTGGGCAAGGACCAGGGCACCTACGTCTCGTATCCGGACGACGAGCTGTTCGCCGTTCTTACCCTGGAATCGACACGGAATCGTTGCGAGGTCGTGGGCGAGAACCTCGGAACCGTGCCGCCGCACATCGGGGAGGCGCTGTCGCGGCACCGCATCTGGGGGATGTTTCTTGCCCAGGTCTCGGCCTCCGAATGCTCCGGACTGGAGGCAGCCACGGAAGAGGACGTGGCCTTCATCGGAACGCACGATACTCCGACGTTCGCCGGGTGGCTGGCGGGCGTGGATATCGAGGAGAGGGTGCGGTGCCACCTTCTGGACGAAGCCGAGGTGTCGGACGTCTGGAAGGAGCGGGCCAACGCCACGAATCGGCTGGCGCGCCGGCTGAAAGGTAGCGTTGACGACCCGCGCGACCTGCTCGAGAAGCTGCTTGAGTGGCTGGGCGGCTCGGACAGCTTCCTCGTCATCCCGTGGCTCGAGGATCTGTGGCTGGAAGAGCAGGGCGTCAACCTCCCGGGGACGCGGTCATCAGACCGTGCAAACTGGTCTCGCCCAATGTCCAGGCTACTGGACGACGCGCTGGCCGATCCGTCGGTTCAGCAGCTGGCCGGCCGGATCGCCGAGGCCCGTGCTGCGCCGGTCTTCGCCCGGCATGCCGCGGTCGATGAGCCCGGGAATTCAGAAAGGTGTGGACATACGGATGCTGGTGCTCCAGACTCGGTCATGGACGGTCGAACCGGCGAATCATCAATTCGCCGAATTGCTGATGACCCGGACGCGCGATGAATCCAGAAGCTTTTCAGATCTCCGCCTGGGACGTTCTGATCTTCGTGGCCTTCGTGGTCACGGTCGTCTCCATCGGCCTGTACCAGAGCCGGAGCGAGAAGGGAAACGAGGACTACTTCCTCGCCGGGCGTGACCTGAAGTGGTGGCTCATCGGCTTCTCACTGATCGCTTCCAACATCTCCACCGAGCAGTTCGTGGGCATGAGCGGCAACGCGGCCAGCCACGTGGGCCTGGCGATAGCGAGCTACGAGTGGATGGCGGCAATTACGCTGGTGATCGTGGCGTTCGCATTCCTGCCGTACTTCCTGCGCACCGGGATCTACACCATGCCGGAGTTCCTGGAGGTCCGGTACAGCGGCACGGCACGCACCATCATGGCCGTGGCCACGATCATGATATACCTGCTCCTCCTGGGAGCGGTCACCTACTCGGGCGCCCTGGTCATCAGCACGCTGGCAGGCAAGGCCGGCATGAGCGTGAGCCTGGCCACCGGGTCGGTCATCATCGGCGTGATCGCGATGGCCTATGTCACCGCGGGAGGATTGAAGGCGTGCGCGTGGGCCGACCTGATCCAGGGAAGCGCGCTGGTCGTCGGTGGGGCGGTGATCCTGTGGTTTGCCTTCCAGAAGCTGGGGATGGCGACGGAGGCCGCGGCCGTGGTGAACGTCGAGACGGGAGCCGTGAGCATCCAGGCTCTCTCGCCCGATGCCGGGGCGGTGGAACGGTTCTGGGACCTGAACCGGCCCCGCATGAACATGTTCCTGCCTGCCACGGATACGATTCTGCCCTGGACGGCTCTGATGATCGGGCTGTGGATCCCGAACTTCTATTACTGGGGTTTGAACCAGTACATCACGCAGCGAACTCTGGGCTCGGCTTCGCTGGCCGAGGGACAGAAGGGCATCGTCTTCGCGGCG
>JBDHBK010000335.1:0-3318 GCA_039592635.1 Gemmatimonadota bacterium | reverse complement strand
GACAACCTTCTGGGTGTGAACGTCGAGGGAGAGACGTACTTCCGGCTGTGGTGCGTGATCGCCTTCCTGTTCAACACCTGGTTCTTCACCGCGGGCATCCCGGAGGACCTCGAGGCCCTGGATCGACGGACCGACTACCCACCGCCGCTCAAGGTCCTGGGCCAGTACATCCTGAGCCCGCTGGTCACGGTCTACCTTCTGATCATCACGGCCTACCTGGGCCGAATCCTGATCACACGCGTGTGGCCGAGCGGCTGGATCGGCTACCTGGTTTCTTCCGTGGCCGTGGCCGGGATTCTGTCGCTCCTGCTCCTGTACCCGATCGAGGAACGCGAGGAGAATCGGTGGGTCCGGACGTACGCCCGCTTGTTCTACTTCGGCCTGATCCCCGCCAACATCATGCTGCTGCTGGCGATCTGGAAGCGGATCCAGCAATACTCGATTACTGAACCCCGCTATTTTCTCGTTGTTCTCTCATTGTGGCTTGCCGGCATCTCGCTGTTCTACGCGTTTACACGCAGCCGAAACATCAAGATCATCCCGTCGACGCTGGCCCTGCTGGCGATCGTCACGTTCGCCGGTCCGTGGAGCGCGTACGCGGTTTCGAAGCGCAGCCAGACGGCAAGGCTGGAAGGTCTCCTGGTGCGAAACGGGATGCTGGTCGATGGGCACGCACGGCCGGCTGCCGGTGAGATCTCGTTCGAAGACCGAAGGGAGATCGGGGCGGTGCTGCGCTACCTGGCCGAATACCACGGCACCGGATCGATCGCGGCCTGGTTCCCCGAGGGCCGGCTGGCCGCGGTGGACACGATCGCGAATGGGACCGGCCCCGCCGAGCCACGACAGGCCGAGGACCGGGCGGCGCTGATCGCCGCGGAACTGGGCGTCGACTACGTCGCCTCGTGGACTCCGGGCGAAGGCGAGGGGTTCAACTTCTTCGTCGAACAGAACGGGCCGCCGCTGCGGATCTCCGGATATGACTACGTGCTCAGGAATCGGAGCGGTGTAGGGGACACCGTCCGGGTCGAGGAGTCCTCCGTCGGGTTCGCGTACGACGAGGAGCGGTTGGCAATCGTCATGCTGGGAGGCGACGCGGAATTGCTGTCGCTGCCTCTGGTGCCGCTCATCGAGCGGGCGCTGGATCGTTTCCGCGGACAGGCGTCGACTACGGCGCTACCGGCCGAACTGCTGGCCCTGGAGGGTGAGTCGGACGGGGCGCGACTCGCCGTGTTCGTGACGGCGATCGCAGGGACTATCGATTCGGGCGAAACCGACACCTACCGCGTAAGGACCATCAGCGCCGACTACTACTACAGCTGGGATCAGGGCGTCGAGGCGGGCGCGGACTCAGCTTCCAGTATCCCCTGACGCTCCAGGAAACCTCTCACTTCCTTCCACGGCCGTGGGCAGTCGTTGTGCCCGCAGTCGAGCCACACCATCTCCGCGTCGGCGGCCCGCTGAGCCAGCTCCTGACCGTGCGCCGGGGGTATCAGGCGATCCTGACGCCCGTGGATCACGAGGACAGGTCCATCGAAGTCACCCACCGCGCCCAGCGTGTCGAACGGGTCCCGTACGAATGGGCCGAATAACAGGTGTCGGCGGGCCATCCGGCGCACGCTGGTGAACGAAGACTCGAGAATCATAGCGGCGACGGACCTCTGGCGGACGAGGGTGCCGGCCGCTCCTCCACCGACCGAGCGGCCGTAGGCCACGATGCGCTCGCGATCCACATCGGGCCGCGAGGCCAGGTAGTCGTACGCGGCGGCCATGGTATTCGTGATCGACGCTTCTGACGGGTCGCCCCCCGATCGGCCGTAGCCCGGGTACTCCACCAGCAGGACGCCGAGGCCCCATCCGCGCACGACTTCGAACTCGTCCAACCAGTAGTCGATCAGCTCCCCGTTCCCGTGCGTGAACACCAGGGCCGGCGCGCGTGGGTCGCTGCCGGCCACCGGAGCCGCCAGGTACCACGCCTCGACCGCCCGATCAGGTCCGAGCCAGACGACGTCCACGTCGGGTCGTCCCTCGGCGGGAGAGATCGGTGGTCGAGGTGGGCGAGGAAACAGCACGGAACGCTGGAGAGCGAACGCCAGCCCCAGGTAGCCAAGGAGTGCGAGCAGACCGAAGAGTGCGATCTTCATCAGGGCCTGAATCCGCCCGCGTGCCAGATCGCGAGAGAGTCCATCGTGATTCCCACGGCCCAGTGGAGCAGGGCTCCGAACACCCAGCTCCGGGTCTTCAGGGCGACGTAGCCGAGCATCAGCCCCGCCGGCACCGCCATGAACACCTCGATAGGCGGCTTCCCCACGTGCACCAGTGCATAGGGAATGACCATGATGAACAGGCTCAGGTACCCGAAGCGGGGGTAGAGCCCGAACGTCATGAAACCGCGGAAGAATCCCTCCACGCCCAGAAACTGGATTCCGTACGCCAGCTCCCAGAGGCCGAAATGCGTCAGGTTCCGGGCGGCTCCCTGGTACATGGGGTACTTGAGCTGGAAGGCGGGCATGTAGCTCGCGGCGACCAGCAGGGGGACCATCACGAGAAACATCAGCAGATACAGCCACGCATGAGACGTCACGCCCCGGAGGCGATACCCGAAGTCCGAGGGCCGTCCGCCGATCCATACGACAATCACCAGCAGGGGGAGCAGGATCCGAATCACGAGACTCGACACGCCCCAGTACATGTAGGGCACCGTAGAGTAGAATTCGTGATCCGCGTCCACGCCGAGCCAGCTGGCCACTGCAGGCAGGTTGGCGTTGATGAAGAAGGGACGGCCCCAGAGCGCGTACACGATCAGCAGCAGCACTGACGTAATCAGGACCTTCGCGGCGAGTCGATCCTCCGGCCGATTCCACACCGACCGCCAATCCTGCGTCAGGGTAGTCACGAATCCCCTGAGGCTGGGCAAAGGACCGCCGGTGCTCTGATTCTCGGTTTTGTTCATGGGCACAACCTACGGGGCGTCACTTTCGCTTCGCCACGCTGCGCATTGACTTGCAGAGTGGGTTCGACGATATTGCGGGCGGAAGAAAATTGTGCGACCAGCGGCAGTGTGGTAATGGACTAAGCAGAACACCGGTTTTTCTTTGGGGGGACCTGTTCGAGCGGGTTGCCCTTTTTTTTGTGGCAAGCGCCACGAACCCCGCGCGGGGGGACGCCGCGAGAGTGTCAATCAGTCGGTTGGTACGGATTGTCCGGACTCCGACCTTTGGCAACAGAACTTCAGGAGTAGGACAACATGCGTACCAAGGGAACAGTCAAGTGGTTCAGCGACGAGAAGGGCTTCGGCTTCATCACGCTGGAGGATGGCGG
>JBDHBK010000334.1:0-5866 GCA_039592635.1 Gemmatimonadota bacterium | reverse complement strand
GACGGTGACAGAAATCAGGGAGGCAATCGGGCTCGAACAGGCTGCGGCCTCGCAGCACCTGAACCTCATGAGGGACAAGAGGATCCTGACGGCGCGTCGAGACGGCGTGAACGTCTACTACGACATCAGCGACGACAAGGTCGTGCGTGTCATCGATTGTCTTCGCGCGTGCGACATCACGAGCCGCTGATTCTACCCATGGAACTAGCCATGAATAGCAAGAACGTGAGCAGCGCCTTTCGGCGGCGGCACTCGGGTGGCCGGGTGGCCGGGCTCCTGGCACTGGCGCTCACTTCCGTCCCGGCAGGCGACGGAGGCCGTCTCGTGGCCCAGGACAGTCAGGAGGGAAGGCCCCTCAGCCTCGAGGCCGCACTCAACGAGTCGCTGGCAGGAAACGCCAGTCTCAGGATTGCGGCAGCCCAGGCCGACATGGCCAGCGCCGCGGCGTCCGGAGCGTCGGCCGTATACTGGCCGCGCCTGGATTTCGAGAGCGGTTTCGTTCGCTCCAACGATCCGGTCTTCGTGTTCGGCACTAAGCTGAGGCAGGGGACGTTCAGCGAGCCGGACTTCGACGTCGGGGCCCTGAACAACCCGGATCCGATCAACGACTGGGTAAATCGGGTTTCGCTCCAGTGGAAGGTGTTCAGCCCGACGGACTGGACTTCTCGCGGCGAGGCTTCGCTGCAAGCGGAGGCCGCCAGCTGGTCCGCGGCGCGCACACGCGAGGCGACCCTCACGCAGACTGAAGTGCTCTACCGGGAAGCCCAGCGAGCCGGTGCGCAGTTGCAGTCAGCCCGCCGCGCCGAAGAATCCGCGGCGGCCAACCGCGACGTGATCGCGCTTCGGGTGGAGGAGGGGGTCCTGACACGGGCCGACCTGCTCCAGGCCGAGGCTGACTACGCGTTCGCCGTCGCCCGGCGGGTCGATGCGGAGCGTCGGGACACCGACGCCCGCCGCCGTCTGGCCGTCTTCTTGGGAGGAGACGCAGTCGAGATGCCGGTCCTGACGGATTCACTTCGCCTGGAGAGCCCGGAGCCGGCCGACCCGGAGGTCGAGGTGGCGTCCGTGTTCGATCCGTCCGTGCGAGCGGACCTGCTGGCCCTGTCCAGCGTGAGGGACGCCGCGGATGCAGGATCCAAGCGCGCCGGACGTCAGTTCCTCCCTGAAATCGGTGTGTTCGGCAACTACGGAATCCATGCGGCTGACGCTTTCCAGAAGGACGGCGACAACTGGACCGTCGGGGTCGGGCTCAAGTGGAACATCTTCTCCGGTTTCAGCCGCTCCAAGGACAAGCAGCGGGCTGACGCCGCGCACTCCATTGCGCAGACCCGCTACGACGAGGCTTTCCGCCAGGCGACGGCCGAACTCGCGGAAGCCCGTGATGGAGTCACCTCGGCCCGGCACGCCGTAGCCGCCACGCTGGCGGCGGACGCGGCGGCGGAAGCAGGGGCGGAGTTGATGCGACGCCGGTTCGAAGAGGGACTTGCCACGGCTGCCGACCTGCTCCAGGCAGAGACCAGGCGGGCCCAGGCCGAAAGTCATGCGATAGACGCGCGCGCCGGGCTGCTGATGGCCGAGGCGCGGCTGCGATTCGTCACCACAATGCACCAAGACGGGAACGACCGATGAAGCCATACATGATGCTGTTGCTGTCGATACTCGTGGCCTCCGTCTCCGCCTGTGCCAGGGAAGAGCCGGGCGAGGTCAAGACGCTCGAGAACGCGGGTACTGTGGGCGTGAGCGCCGCGGCTCACTCGCAAGCCGCCTCGCAGATACCGGCACGAGTGGTGGCCCGGGAAACCGCCAACCTGGCTACCCGCACGAGCGGCACGATCGAGTCGATTCTGGTCGGTATCGGATCCGGCGTCCGCCAGGGACAGGTGCTCGTGCGCCTGGAGGCATCCGGCGTGGAGTCAGCCGTCGCTCGCGCAGAGGCCCAGGCGGTGGTCGCGCGGCGCACGCACGATCGCCTGTCGAACCTCGAGCGCGACGGTGCGGCAACCCGACAGGAGCTCGACCAGGCGGAGGCGGCTCTCCGCACGGCAGAGGCCATGCGGGACGAGGCGCGCGCGGCACGGGAGTACGTGACACTGCGCGCCCCCTTCGACGGAACCGTATCGGCGCGTTTGGCGGACCCGGGTGACCTGGCCGTGCCGGGTCGCCCGGTCTTGGTGGTCTCGAGCACCGGCGGTGTGAAGGTCGAAGCCGACTTGCCCGCCGCGATGGCGGAAGCCGTATCCGACGGGGAGCGTGTGGTCGTGGTTGAGTCCCAGGGCGGCCGACGATGGCCCGCCACCGTGCGGCGCGTGGTCCCGGTGATCGACCTGGCGAGTCATCGGTTCCGAGTGGAAGCGATGTTCGATTCATCCGATGACCTTCCGGTTGCGGGCTCCTACGTTCGACTCGAGATCGCCGGTCGTGGAGAGACGAGCGCCTGGGTGCCCTCCGACGCGATCGTACGCCGCGGGCAGTTGTCGGGAGTCTACGTGGTTGCTGACGACGCCGTGCGTCTCCGCTGGATTCGTACGGGTAGACGCACCGCCGATGGGGTCGAGGTGCTGGCCGGTCTTGCCGCCGGCAGTCTGGTGGTCCGCCACCCCGATCCCGGGCTGGTTGACGGCGCCGAGGTGGATGGGACGAACGAAATCGAGTGGCTCTTCACTTCGGAGGGCGCCCGATGAAGACCCAGATCGCGGGGCGCCTCGCCGACGCGTTTCTCACCTCGAAACTGACGCCCCTGCTTCTCGCGGCGGCGCTGGGGCTGGGCGTCTACACGAGCGCGACCCTTCCGAGCGAGGAAGAACCGCAGATCATCGTACCGCTGGCTGATATCTACCTTCCGATGCCCGGAGCCGAGCCGGAGGAAATCGAGAACCGAGCCCTGATCCCGCTCGAGAACGCGCTGTCAGGCATTGCGGGGGTCGAGTACGTATACAGCCACGCTCAACCCGGCTTCGGCCTGGTGACCGTGCGCTACGAGGTGGGGCGAGACCTCGAGGACAGCCTCGTGAGGCTGTACGCCACCCTGATGAAGTATGCCGACCGGATGCCGTCCGGCCTGTCATTCCCACTCGTGAAGACGGTGGCGATCGACGATGTGCCGTTCTTCAGCGTGACCCTGGCGGGTGACAAGGACCATGCCGCCCTGCGGCAGATTGCCGAACAAGGACCATGCCGCCCTGCGGCAGATTGCCGAGGAGGTCCGAACCTCATTGGAATCCGTCCCTGACGTGCGGGACGTGCACGTCACGGGCGGACAGCCCCGCGAAGTACGGGTGGAGTTGTCACCGGAGCGCATGGCGGAACTCGGAGTAGATCCGGGCACAGTGATGGAGCGCCTTCGGGCCTCCAACGTGAGCTTCGAGGCCGGCCGGTACTCGGCCGCGGATCGGGTCGTGCGCGTCGTCGGAGGCGGCTTCCTCGCCAACGCTGACGATGTGGCTGGCGTGGTGCTCGACGTGAGGGACGGGCGACTCGTTCAGGTGCGCGACGTGGCCCGGGTCAGCGATGGACCAGCGGAAGTGGACAGCTACACGTTTCACGGGACGCCAGGCGCAGTGTTGAGCCCAATGGTGAGCATCTCGGTGTCCAAGCGGCCGGGGGCCGACGCCACGGAAGTGGGGCAGCGACTCGAGCACACCCTCGAGCGGCTCGAGGGCAGGGTAGTGCCCGCGGATGTGCATCCGGTCGTAACCCGAAACTATGGTGAGACGGCGAGAGAGAAGGTCGCTACCCTCAAGGAGCACCTGGGGCTCGCGGTCATCGCCGTCGGCATCGTGGTAGCCGTATTCATGGGCTGGCGCAGCGCCCTGGTCGTGATGCTGGCCGTTCCGATTACCTTCGCGCTGACGCTGTTCGTGTACCAGATCCTCGGATACACCCTGAACCGGGTCACGCTCTTCGCTCTGATCTTCGTCACCGGAATCGTGATCGATGACTCGATCATCGTGGCCGAGAACATGGAGCGCCACTTCCGGATGAAGGACCGACCCCTTCGAGCCGCAGCCAGGGCCGCGGTGGACGAGGTCGGAAACCCGACGATCCTTGCGACCCTGACCGTCATCGCGGCTGTGCTTCCGATGCTCTTCGTTTCGGGCTTGATGGGACCGTACATGAGTCCAATGCCAATCGGGGCAAGCCTTGCGATGATGTTCTCGCTGCTCGTGGCCCTGATCGGGACCCCATGGCTGGCCTTCCGGTTGCTCGGCAAGGCGCACCACGGGGAGGACGACGAGTCCACCTACGTCCTGGAGGAGACGAAGATCTACCGCGCCTACCGGTGGCTCCTGGAGCCTTTGCTCGAAAGGCCTGCCCGTCTGGTCGCCGCGCTCGCGGTGGTTGTCGTGCTTCTACTGGGGGCAACGGGCCTGTTCTTCACCCGCACGGTCATGGTGAAGATGCTCCCGTTCGATGACAAGAACGAGATGCAGGTGATCCTCGACCTTCCCGAAGGCACGACGCTGGAGACCAGCACCGCCCTCGCCCTCGATGTGGCTCGCGGACTGGGTGCGGTGTCCGAGATCGCGGACGTGCAGGTGTACAGCGGAGTGGCAGCACCCTTCAACTTCAACGGTATGATCAGGCATTACTATCTCCGGCGCGGAAATAACGTTGCGGATATTCAGGTAAACCTCGTTGATAAGTCAGAACGGAGCGCCAAGAGCCACGATATCGCCAAGTCCGTCCGGCCGATCGTGGACTCCGTGGTGGCCGCTTCGGGTACGGGCGCGCGAGCCAAAGTCGTTGAGGTGCCTCCGGGTCCGCCGGTCCTGTCGACGCTGGTAGCCGAGATCTATGGCCCGGACGAGGAAGCCCAGCGTGCAGTGGCCGAACAGGTCATGCTTCGATTCGCGGAGCACCCCGGCGTCGTGGATCTCGACTGGTCACTCATCGACCCGCAGGAGGAACTGCGTTTCGTCGTGGACGAGGAAAAGGCCGCCCTGTCCGGGGTCGCGAAAGAACAGGTCGTACACGCCCTGGCCGTGGGCCTCGGCGGTGCAGTGGCGACCGAAGTGTCGGCGCCCGAGGCGAGGAACCCCGTGCCGGTGCGGGTGAGATTGCCCGAGGAGGCACGATCGGGTGTGGACCGGATCGAGGCCCTGCACGTGGCGTCCCGGTTTGGAGGCATGGTGCCGGTCGGGCAGCTGGTCGAGGTCGAGGCAGTCACCGTGCCCCAGCCCATAGATCGCAAGAACGGACAGCGGGTGATCTACGTAAACGCCGAAGTGGCGGGCGCCGAGGAGAGCCCGGTGTACGCGATTCTCGACCTCAAGGAACGGGTGGGCGAGATCGAGCTGCCGTCGGGAGCCAGGCTGGGCCAGCTGTATACCCGCCAGCCCGGTACCGTCGAACAGCCGGTCATGAAGTGGGATGGGGAGTGGCAGGTCACATACGAGGTGTTCCGCGACCTCGGGATCGCCTTCGCAGGAGCCCTGCTGCTGATCTACGGATTGCTGGTCGCGTGGTTCGGCAGCTTCGTCACGCCGCTCGTCATGATGACGGCGATTCCGCTGACGCTGGTCGGAATCGCCCCGGGACACCTGGTGTTCGGAGCCTTCTTCACGGCTACGTCGATGATCGGAATGATTGCGCTCGCGGGGATCATGGTTCGAAACGGGATCCTCTTGATCGACTATCTCGAGGCGCGTCTGGATGTCGGTGTTCCGCTGAAGCAGGCGGTGATCGAGGCCGGCGCCGTGCGTACCCGACCGATCGCGCTGACCGCCGGCACGGTGATCATCGGTGCCATCGTGATCCTGTTCGATCCGATCTTCGAAGGACTGGCCGTGGCCCTGATCACGGGCTCCCTGGCGTCCACGCTGCTTACTCTGGTCGTCGTGCCCGGGATCTACTTCCTTCTGCGTCG
>JBDHBK010000333.1:0-3325 GCA_039592635.1 Gemmatimonadota bacterium | reverse complement strand
CAATGACCGGTACTACGAGCACATTCGGGCGGCCCTGGCGCACCGACCCACCGTTACGATGGACGATGGCGCGGACCTCGTGGGCTCGCTGCACATGATCGCATTGGATCGCCTGGACGACCTCCCGGAGGCTCTGAGGAGCTGGGTGTCGGGTCTCTCTGCTGACGAGCGGGCCTCGCTGGTCTCTGAGGTCAGGGGCTCCACTGAAGAGACCACGACCGGGATCATCCGCCTTCGGGCCATGGCTGCGGATGGAGTCCTTCAGTTTCCCGTGGTGGCGGTAAACGACAGCCTTACGAAGCACCTGTTCGACAACCGCTACGGGACCGGGCAGTCGACCCTTGACGGCGTGATTCGCGCGACCAACATGCTGCTGGCTGGATCGACGGTGGTGGTTGCCGGCTACGGCTGGTGCGGGCGCGGAGTGGCCATGAGAGCGCGCGGGGCCGGCGCAAAGGTGATCGTGACGGAGATCGAGCCGGTCGTCGCCCTGGAGGCTTCGATGGATGGGTTCCAGGTCGCCCCGATGGCCGAGGCCGCCCCGCTGGGAGACCTCTTCCTGACCCTCACGGGCAATACCAGCGTCATTCGGGAGGAACATTTTCGGGCCATGAAGGACGGAGCCATCGTGGCGAACTCCGGGCATTTTGATGTCGAGATCGACATCCGCCGCTTGCGGGAAATCGCGACGGGTGAGCCAAGGGAGGTCCGTCCGGAAGCAGTGGAGTACGTCGTCGACGGGCGCCGCATCGTGCTGCTGGCCGAAGGTCGCTTGATCAACCTGGCCGCTGCCGAGGGACATCCGGCTGCGGTGATGGATATGTCCTTCGCGAACCAGGCCCTCGGGGCGGAGTACCTGCTCAGCGAGCAGGGCGCCCGCCTGAGCAAGGACGTCCATCGCGTGCCGGCGGAAATGGACAGCGAGATCGCCAGGTTGAAGCTGGCCTCCATGAAGATCGATATCGACACTCTCACGGCCGAGCAGGAGCACTATCTCTCGTCGTGGGACCTCGGCACTTGACCCGCGTTCGTGCGGAGAGGGGGGGGTGCAAGTGATCGAACTTGAGGTGGCGAGCCTGGGGTTGGACAAGGCCTCCAATACTCCCGTCGTGATTCTGAGAGAGGTCGGCGGCGACAGGCTCCTCCCCATCTGGATCGGCCCTGGAGAGGCCAGCGCCATAGCGATGGAGCTGGCCGGCATCAAGTTCTCGAGGCCGCTTACTCACGACCTCCTCAACACGGTGTTGCGCAGCCTCGGAAGCGAACTGGTTCGGGTGCTGATCACGCGCGTAGTGGACAACACCTACTACGCATCTCTGATGCTGCAGCGCAACGGTGAGACGATCACGATCGATTCTCGTCCGAGCGACAGCGTGGCACTCGCGTTACGAGCCTCAGCTCCCATCTTCGCCGATGTTGACCTGCTGGACCGAACCACGGTCGAGGTGGAGGGGGCCACGCTCGAACCGGGATTCGCCGGTGCGAGTGCGGGAGGCATGAATCCCGAGACGGATGACGAGGTACCGCCAGAGAAGCTCCGGGACTATCTGAAGCGGCTCGATCCGGAGGACTTCGGACGGTTCGTCCCGTGATCGGGTCTACCGCTCGGCGGAGCGTATTGGTCGGCGCACTCCTGGTCCTGTGGGCGGTGCAGCCCGGCATGGGCCAGGATCTTCGAGGGCACGTGACCGTCGCCGACTCTCTTCCCGCTGGCGGGGTCAGAGTCGAGCTGCACAGCGTCAGTCAGACTGCCGGTGCGATCGTGGACTCTACGATCGCGGCCGCCGATGGCCAGTTCGAGTTATCGCTTCCGGCATCGAGCGAAGCGGGATCCATCTTTCTCGTCGGGGCCCGTTACGAGGGCGTCTTGTACTGGGGGCCTCCGATGCACGCATCAAACCCCGACGAATTCGTCGACTACGGCATCACAGTCTTTGACACGGCCGTCGTGGCCAATGCGGTAGCTTCTCTGCAGACGGCGTTCAGGCACGTAGTGATCACACCGGGCCCCGCCGGTTTGCAGGTCTCTGAGATCATCGATGTGGTGGGGGTGCCCGACCGGACCCTCGTTCCAGCCGGCGATTCCGCCTTCGTGTGGACCGGCGCTCTGCCTTCGAACGCTCAGGCGGTGTTGCCTGGACAGGGGGGCGTCGCGCCAGAGGACCTGGCGGTCAGTGACCAGTCCATCGGGTTCGCCGGGGCTCTGCCCCCGTCTGGCATCCGCATCGTGCTGGAGTACCTGGTACCGGGAGTCGAATACAGCCTTCGTTTGGCTCACCCTACCGAGCGGCTGGACCTGCTGGTGATGCCGCAGGCTGGCATGACCCTTCAGGTCGACGGCCTGGTCGAGGCTTCGGTGGGTACGGACATGACCGTGCCGGTTCGCCGTTTTACCGCGGCGAAAATGGCTGAGGGGTCCACAGTGTCGGTGCGTGTGGCTGTCGAGGAACCAGGAAGGGGACGGGCATGGGTGTGGCTCCTGGTGTCTCTCGCGCTTGGAGTTGCGGCGCTCCTTTCCATACGGCTCACCAGGCGCACCGTCTAGTTGTGCACGGGGCGCTGTTGCCTCGGCGCACCGCAGGTCGGTAGAATCGAAACATAGTTTGACAGGGACGGGCGCACGGAAGATCGGTGTGAAACCGACGCGGCCCCGCCACTGTGAGAGGAAACGGGTACCGGCGGCAGATTCCGGACCCGCTTCGCTGCAATGTCGCCACTGGGTCAATCCCGGGAAGGCCGCGGCGAAGCCTCGAGCCAGGAGACGTGGCCTGTCCTTGCCCAATGTCGCTCTTCGCGGGAAGGGTGTGGGCGGGCCACGCGCGCCGTGACTCGGTCATACCCGGCCTTTCTCTGAAAGGACGGGTTTTTTGTTGTTGTTCAGGTGGCTTCCATCGGCAGGCGCACTCGCGTGTCTTCTGCTTGCGTCCGCTGACTTACGCGCCCAGAGCGGACCGATCCGTATCGAGGACGATTCGGGGCGCGTGCTGGTCCTGCAATCCACTCCGCAGCGAATCGTGTCACTCGTCCCGGTTGCTACCGAGATACTGTTCAGCTTGGGCGAGGACTCTCGGCTGGTGGGTCGCTCCCGGTTCGACGACTATCCTCCGGAGGCGCTGAGCATCCCCGATGTGGGGGATGCGATTCGCCCTTCTGTGGAGACGCTGCTGCTGAGAGATCCGGACCTCGTCATTCTCATCGGCGGATCCGACAACGCGGACGCCGTCCGCGAGATGGAGCGTCTGGGTATCCCGCATCTGGTCGTCCTGTTCAACACGCTCGACGAACTGCACCTCAACATCAACCGTCTCGGGCGTATCGTCGGGCG
>JBDHBK010000332.1:0-3334 GCA_039592635.1 Gemmatimonadota bacterium | reverse complement strand
AAACTCGTCGGGCACCGCCACGCGCCGGAAGGTGTGCACGAATCCCGCGTATTCCCGCGAATAGACATCGCTATTCGCCGGATTGGCCAGCGCGGCTCTCATGAGAGTGGAGCGAAAAGCCGGGTCCTCCATCTTCGGATGGTTGTGGCCGATCGGGAGAGTAGCGAAGTAGGTGTAGCAGTCGATGTACTCTTTGCCGGTCAGGGCGTCGACCATGACCGAGCCCCTCGACTTCTCGAGATCGATCACGATGTGGAAACCGTCCACGAGAATGTTGCTCTCCAGGGTCGGAAAGACCTCGCTGGCCGGTAGTGATATCTCGGACATCGGATTCTCCGTAGTCGTGTTCCGTGGTCTGACGTGGTGGTACGCTGCAGATGCGACGTACTGCTGCGACGTACTGCGATCGATGCGCGCCCAAACTACCGCGCCGGGCAGACCCGCAAAAGAACCATCTCAGGCCAGTCCCAGGCCGCCGAGCCGCGTCTGGACGATTTCCTCGGTCGAACGGTCGCCCCAGATCCCGTCCCGGTGCGGGATCGGGAAAGCTCCGCGGTGAGAACTCATCGCCGTGAGAGCCCGCACCATCTGCGTCATGGGATCGGCGCTCAATTTTGTACCTACATACATGTCGACCTGCGAGGCCGCTGGCTCACCGATCAGGTTGCGTATGGAAGCGTTCGCCGCCTTGAGGTTCCGGGAGAACAATGCGCGCCCGGTTTCCTCCTCGTACCTGTCCGACACAGCCTGCATCAAGGTGAGCGAGTAGTACGCGTCGTCGAGCACCCCGAGGAGCCCGAGGCGGTCCGGGATGATGTCCGCCTCGGTCAGCCAGTACTCCGTCGCTTCTCGGATGACGGTCGCCATCTCTTCCTCTCGCCCCACCATCCGTGCCGCCTCGAGACCATCGCGCAGGTAGGCGGGGACATGCTCCACGTACTCGACGACGAATCCAACGGCTCCAAGCACGTCGGCATCGCCCGGGGAGCTGCCATGAGCAGCGGCACGCTCGCGCAGAGCGTTTGCGAGGCGTCCGGTATTCTGTTCGTCAGCGAGGGCATCGACGATCATGCCCTCCACGGATTCCAGTGCCATCTGGCAGTCCCTCTCTCACCGGTTCGGTGATCGGGCGGTATCGGGTGTACTCTACACGAGGGTGTCGGGCGCAAGGTACGCCATCCGGTCGTCCAGAGGTATCCTGAACCCCCAACCAGGAGTCCTTGTGGCCTGCTCCCACGGCTACGACCTTGCCTCAGGATTCAGTTCCCCGACAGGAGGCACCATGTCTGGTCTCGTCAGTGCTCACCCGGCGGCCTCGCGGCTCATTCTCGGAATCGCCATGGCGTTGTTCTGCCAGGACATCGGTTCCGCACGAGCGCAGGGAGGTCCGGCGGACTTCGACGACTACTTTCAACGGCGGACCATGAGACTCGACTACTTCCACTCCGGCGGAATGGGCGAGGAGATCCTGGCCCTCGACCGGGTGGTGTCGGACGGTCCGTGGGCGGGAAGCCTCACGCAAATGGTGGACCACACGAACCTGGGCAAGTACCTGTTCGAGGTCATTGACCCGACGAGTAACCGGGTGATCTACTCTCGCGGATTCGCCTCGATCTACGGGGAGTGGGAGACGACGGGTGAAGCGCGGCGGAGCTACGGGACCTTCCACGAGTCGCTTCGATTCCCGTGGCCCTTGCGGCCGGTGCAGGTAGTGCTGAAGAAGCGGGACACCGAGGGCAGTTTTCGCGAACTGTGGTCCGTGCCGCTGGATCCGGACTCCCGCTTCGTGAACCCGGCTCCACCGCTCGCAGAGGGGCGAGTGTGGCCGGTGTTCGAGAGTGGTGATCCAACCGAGAAGGTCGATCTCGTTCTCCTGGGTGAGGGCTACACGGAAGCCGAGATGGGCAAGTTCCACTCGGACGTCGCGCGGCTGGTCGAACGGCTCTTCGAGACGGAGCCGTTCAAGTCACGCAAGTCCGATTTCAACGTCTGGGCGATCGATCTCCCGTCCGAGCAATCAGGCGTCAACCGTCCTCACGTGGGGCAGTTTCGCAGAACTCCGATTTCCGCCGAGTACAACATCTTCGGTTCGGAGCGCTACCTGCTCACGTTCGACAACCGCCGCTTGAGAGACGTGCTGTCGGCCGCACCCTACGAGTTCGTCGAGATCCTGGTGAATGAAGAGCAGTACGGCGGTGGCGGAATCTACAACTTCCAGGCGACCACGGCGGTCGATACGGAGTTCGCCGACTACATTTTCGTGCATGAATTCGGGCACCATTTCGCCGGTCTGGCGGATGAGTACTACACGTCGAGCGTCGCCTACGAGACGGGTGACACGCGTCGTCCCGAGCCCTGGGAGCCCAACGTGACCGCGCTTCTGGACAGCGAGAATCTCAAGTGGGGCGACCTGGTGGAGGAGGGTCGCCCTCTTCCGACGCCATGGGATAAGGAGGAGTACGAGGAGCACGCCCGCTCGATCCAGGCGCGGAGGCAGGCACTCATCGATCGACAGGCGCCGGAAGCCGAGTTCGATGACCTGTTCGAGGAACAGAGGAAGATTGAAAGCGAGTTACTTCACGCCATGGAGCACTCGGGGCACGTTGGTGCCTTCGAGGGGGCGATGTACGAATCCACGGGCCTGTACCGGTCAGAAACCGACTGCATCATGTTCACGCGGACGGACTACTTCTGCCGCGTATGCCAGAGAGCCATCGAGCGGGTGATCGCACTCTACTCTTCGTAGGCGAGCCTACCAGGCCGTGCGCATGGTCGGTTCCTGAATGGTGAGCGCGAGGACTCTGTCCGTGCGAAACGAACTGTTCCCGATGGTGAACACGGGGGCGTTCTGAGCGATCGCGGAGGATAGGCGCTGCGCCGGATCCTCACCCTCCGCTGCGGTAATGACCAGCGGGTGGACCGTGTCGGGGCCCACCATGAGTATCTTGACCTCCATACAGCGTCCTCCTTCTCGCTAAGCCAGTCTGCGGCAGTGGTTCAGGGCAGAACGGGCGCGTCTTCCTCGGGCATCAACACGAGTCCCGCAGCTCGGACTGCCTCCCGAAACGAAGCGACCTCCCCGCCATACAGCGCGTCCAGGTCTCGAAGCACCTCGGCCGCCGCTCGCTCCGCCTCGGCAAGATACGCAAGTTGCGCGCCCGTCGGGGCGTCCCAGGATGATTGCATGGACCCCATCGCATATCCAAGCCGATTCCACACTCGATCATCCGAGTAGACGATGCCCTTGGTGTCGTCCGGGACCCACAGTCTCTCCTCGATGTCCTTGAGCTGTCGGCGTATCTCTCGAGCCTGTCCTTCCAGGCCCTCTTCATCC
>JBDHBK010000331.1:0-3342 GCA_039592635.1 Gemmatimonadota bacterium | reverse complement strand
GGACTGATGGCCGCCTGGCCTTCCGGTATACCGCGGACTTCGGCGATTCGGCCCGTCACCTTGTGGCCCGGGAGGTGTCCCCCCGTGCCCGTCTTGGCTCCCTGGCCGGCCTTGAATTGGAAGGCCTGACAGAGCTTCACCTTCTCGAGGTTCCATCCGAAGCGGCCGGACGCGAGTTCGTAGAGATAGCGGCTGTTCTCCGCCTGCTCTTCGGGGAGCATGCCGCCTTCTCCGGAGCAGATTCCGGTGCCGGCCCGCTCCGCGCCCCGGGCCAGGGCGGTCTTCGCCTCCTCGCTGAGCGCGCCGAAGCTCATATCGCTGACGAAGATCGGAATCGAGAGCTGCAGCGGACGGCCCGCGGCCGGACCGATCACCAACTCCGTCGAGACCTCGGCATCGTCTGCCAACGGTCGGCGTGCCAGCTGGGCGGTCAGAAGCTGAATGTCGTCCCAGCGAGGCAGTTCCGTCAGGGGCACGCCCATGGCCGAGACCCGGCCATGATGCCCCAGCTTCCCGAGTCCGTCGCGCGCCAGTTCCTGGATGTACTGATTGTGGGGTTCTTCGGGCGTGCCGTGCGAATCCTGGTACAGACCGAGGTACTCGTCCCGGTGGTACGGCTGCGGATTCTCCGCGGCCCACGCCGCCACCTCGTCCGCATCCACGAACACCGCGTCCGCCTCGAGGTTGATCCAGGCCCGGAACGGCTGCAGGGCCTCTTCGTTCGCGTACTCGCTGATCCCGGAATCGACGCGGTAGTCCCAGAAATGAACTCCACAGATCAGGTTGTCGCCTTCCACGTGGCCGTCGGAGAGGAGCGCTCCGCGGTGCAGGCAGCGCCCATAGAGCGCTGACACCCGGTCGTCGAATCGGACTACCACCAGGTCCACGTTCTCTACGAGCGCATACGTCGGTTCCCGATCCTGCAACTCGCTCCACACTGCCACCCGCATCGGGCGGCCGGCCTTCGGTTCGTGATCCAGGGTTCCCTCCCGTCGTTGTCGTCAGCGCAGCGTCACGTGCCCAATCTCACGGACTCGGGTCCTTCTACGCTACCCGAACGCATCGGTGTTCGAATAGTTCAGAGCCGGCTCCACGCCTGTTTCGGCGAAAGTGTGGTGTCCGCGCCACAAATACATATCTTGTCCGACAGCGATGCCCATGTCCTCGCTTCACCGAACATCCAGGAACCGATGCACGGATCGAGCATGAAGAAGCACAATCCCCATTTCCGCCTTACACGCACCAGGGGCGCGATCGTCATGCTCGTGCTGAGCGCGTGCGCGGTGAATCCCGCCACCGGTGGTCGGATGTTCTCGCTGGTGAGCGAGGGGCAGGAAATCGAGATGGGCCAGCAGGCCATGCTGCAGGTCGACGCGGGCATGGGACTGTACGACAATCCGGCGCTGCAGGCCTACGTGGACTCGGTGGGGCAGGCCATGGCGGCCGTCTCCGAGCGGCCCGAGCTGCCGTGGAGCTTCAAGGTGGTGGACGATCCGGTCATCAACGCCTTTGCGCTTCCCGGTGGGCCCGTATACCTGGCGCGCGGGATCATGGCCCACTTCAACAGCGAGGCCGAAATGGCCTCGGTCCTCGGACACGAGATCGGGCACATCACGGCGCGTCACAGCGTCGAGCAGATCAGCCGCGCCCAGTTGATGCAGATCGGATTGGTCGCAGGGGTCGTCCTGGTCCCGGAGCTGCGTCCCTTTGGCGACGCCCTGGGCGGCGGTCTGGGCATCCTGTTTCTCAAGTTCGGTCGCGACGACGAGAGCCAGTCCGACGAGCTGGGCTTCCGCTACATGAGCCGGCTGGGCTACGACCCGCAGGGCGCCGTGGACATGTTCGAGATCCTGGAGCGGCAGCGGGACGCCTCAGGAGGCGCCATCCCCGAGTGGCAGTCGACCCACCCCGACCCGGGCAACAGGGTGCTGGCCGCCGAACAGCGGCTGGCCACGTCGCAGATCGAGGGTGGAGTGGTCCGCCGGGACGAATACCTGCGGCGCATCGACGGAATGATGTTCGGAAAGGACCCCGCGCAGGGGTTCTTCGTCGAGGGGCGATTCGTTCACCCGACCTTGCGCCTGCAGTTCCGCTTCCCGGAGGGCTGGGACACGCAGAATGCTCCCACCTCGGTCCTGGCCCAGTCCCCGGAGGCGGACGCGGTGATGCAGCTCACCGTCGCGGAGGGCAACACGCCGGAAGAAGCGGCGACCGCGTTCTTCGACCAGGATGGGATCGAGAGGCTGGGCGCCCGCAGCCGGACGGTCAACGGTTTGAGCGCGGTGCAGGGGACGTTCAGGATCACGTTGCAGCAGGGGACGCTGGACGGACAGGTCCTGTTCGTGAAGCACGGCGACCTCGTGTTCCGATTCCTGGGATACACGACGACCGAGCGGATGGGAACCTACTCGGTGACCTTCGAGCAGGCGCTGGAGACCTTCGCTCCCATGAACGAAGAGCGTTGGATCAACCTGGAGCCGAAGCGACTGGAGGTCGTTCGGGTGCCGGGTGAAATGACGGCCGAACGCTTCTTCCAGCGCTTTCCGTCGACGGTGACCCTCGAAACCGTTCGTCTCATCAACGGGTGGGATCAGGGGCATGTGATTGCGGCGGGGACTCTCGCCAAGCGGGTGGTGGGCGAGGGCGTTCCGGGCGACGAATGAAGAGCCGGCGCCCGAGGCGGGGGCGTGGCAAGGTTTCTGCACAACACACGGTGGTTCTGTCCCGATTCTGATCACGCTGGAAGCGGCGAATATATGCGCCAATCAGGCGCACGTCGTGGTCCGGAAGGCGGCTGTTCGCGGCCCGCCAACGAAGGAGGAAACGTTGCATAACGCCACGAAGTACGGTGTGCTTCTCGCGGTCCTGGCCATGTTCGCCATTCCCAGCGCGGGGATGACACAGCCTGCGACTGGCAAAGTCTCGGTCGATTTGCGCGGTGGCGTAGCCATTCCCGCGGGCAACCTGGACACGTACACGGCCATCGGTTGGAACGCCGGCGCCAGCGCCCTGTGGAACTGGAATCCAAACTGGGGATTCCGGGTCGATTTCGACTGGATGAGGTTGAACAAAGGCGAGGACGACTTCGGCGTCCTGCTGTCACCGCCGCAGAATCTGATGTTCCTGGGCGGGAGCTTCGAGGTGAATTTCAACCCTCCGAAGTACCAGACCATGGGCTTCACCTTCATGCTGAACGTCGGCGCCGGAGCCATGAAGATGACCGTGGACGACACCTACGATGCCGGGAACCCCGCGAACACGTTCGATCACACCTACCCTGCGTTCCAGGGCGGGGCCAAGATCGGCTACCAGGTGGCTCCGTGGATCAACATCTTCGTCAAC
>JBDHBK010000330.1:0-3352 GCA_039592635.1 Gemmatimonadota bacterium | reverse complement strand
AACGCTCGCCGAAGTCCAGGCTCGCACACGGCGCTTCGCGGCCGCGCTCGAGGCCCTGGCCATCACCGTTGAGGACGTGGCCCCTTCCGCTCGCTCGACCGACCGCGTATCCAGCGGCGACGGCACCACCCGGGCGCGCCCTGCACCCCGCGATGTAGTAACTGCAAGCCGAGACCTGGATGCCAGGGTCTGGGAAGCCGCGCAACGCTGGAAGGGCGTGCTCGACGGCAATGGTGGAGCCGACCTGGACCGTCTGGTTTCCGTGCTGGAGGATTCGGCCGACCGACTGGGCACGCTGATCATGGCGCTTGGGGGCGATCGCCCGGACCGGCGACCTTCCCGCTCCGTGGCTGCAGTCGAATCCACAAACGCCGAAGTCTACATCGAAGCGACGGCGGCCGAATTGGAGGGAATGCTCTGGAGACTGCAGGCGGACTGGCAGCAGGTTCGACGAGCACCCACGGTCGCTCGCCTGCGCGTGCTCATGGAGAGCTTTGAACAGGCGGCGAGTACCGCTGCTGGCCTTCGAGAACTGCGCGGTAGAACGGGGCAGTCCCGGTTCCAACACTCTCTCCGGGTGGGGCGGCATCTGACCGACGGAGTCCGCTTTCTGCCCTATCGGGATCCGTTCACGGGCATCTACAACCGGGAGGGATTCGATGCCCTGGCCGAGGCCGAGTTGAAGCGGTGCCGAAGGTACGATCGTGGATTCGGCCTGCTCATCCTGGAGATCTCCCCTCCCGACCTCGCCGGCCTGCAGCGGGCGGTCGCCACCGCGCGAGCCGAGCTGCGGGAGTATGACCTGATCGCCCGGTACGTGGACGACCTGGTATTCATCGGCGTACCGGAGGGTGGTGGCGGGGCGACACGCCGGGTCGCCAGTCGAGTGCTCAGGGCACTCAGGGCGGGAGACATGGGCACCTGGTTCCGGCAGCTGTCCTACGCCATCCTCCCCGATGACGGCTCAACCTTGAGCGGCCTCATTCACACCGCTCGCCAGCGACTTCAGCCGTAGCACTCTCGGCCCTCAAGACTACCCGGTTCGGGAATTGAAGCCTCCCGGCTCCGAAGTGCCTCCCTTTCGGCGGTATCGACTTCCTGTACCACTTCCGCCTCGACAGTAGCCATCAGCGACCGATTCCACTCCGCCGCGTCCGCCGCCGCGGGTCTTGGTGCATCGCCCGCAGCCAGCGGTCTTGCCAGGTGGGCGAGATATTCCTCGAACTGCCCGACGGGATCCCGGCGACCCCACTCCTGAAACAGATCCGCGTCCATCATCTGCCTGGCCTCCCGCTCGTCGTGCGTGGCGTGGCCACCCATACGGAAGGTCTCGGCCAGAATCATGGCAGGACCGCCTCCCGCACGACATTCGGCAACGGCCTCGACCGCAGCCGCGTGAACGTCAAGGACGTTGTTGCCATCCACCGGGTGGGCGGGCATCCCGTAGGCCGCTCCCCAGCCCGAGAAGTCCGCAGACCGGTGGTGCTGCGGAAGGCGAGTCCCGAGGGCCACCTGGTTGTTCTGAATCACGAAGATCACGGGCAGGCGCTGGACCGCGGCGAAATTCAAAGCCTCGTGGACTTCTCCGCTCTTGGTCGACCCGTCCCCTATCCACGTGACGGCGACGCGGTCCTCGGACCGGCGTTTGAAAGCGAGGGCATACCCGTTCACCACCGTCGAGACCGAGCCGACCATGCTGATCGGAGCCACGACCCCTCTCTGGAAGTCACCGATGTGGAGATCCCGGCCACGCGTCAGAGCATCGGCGGTCCCCAGGTAGGAACGGAGGAGATCGGCCATCGGAATACCCATCTCCGCGCAGGCCCCCGCATTCCTGATCATGGGGGCCACGACATCCCCACCGGGGTGGCGGCGAAGCGCGTGCACGACACCCACCGTCACTGCCTCCTCTCCCGTCCCCAGCCAGGCCTTCGAGATCACCCCGCGCTTGACCCATCGCTTGAGCGCTACGTCGTGAAGACGGAACCGGAGCAGTCCGCGATACAATCCCAGCAGCGCGTCATCGTCGAGGTCGTCCACGATCGACGCGCGCGCTGGCACCTCGGATAACACCGCGCGAAAGGAGTCCAGGAGGCGCGCGTCCGGCTCCCAGTCCACGTACTCCGGCGGATCATACGCTGGATATCGCTTCACCCCCGACCCTTTCTGCTAGACAGACGAACCTGCGCTCCCCAGTAGACGCAACATGACGTATTATGCTAGCCGACCCGAGAAGTGGTTGCCAGCGTTCGCCGTGACCGTCGGGCGGAAGGTCCTCTCGGGCCCGCCCGCAAGCTACATCCCTGGATCCTGACCGAATGCCCGACGCGTCATCAACCAGACCTGCCACGGGAATCAGGCTTCCGCCTGGTGCCGTCCGCGCCGGGATTACGGTGTTTGTGATCGCCACTCTGCTGGGCTTCGGCGCACTGTTCCTGATCACCAATGACCTGCGCGGGAGCATCGCTGGATTCAGCCACTTCGACATCCGGTGGGCTCTGCCTGCACTGGCCCTCGCTTCGATGGACTGGTTCGGCAGTGGCGTGAGGATCTGGTTGCTGACTCGCCCCCTCGACATCCGCCTGCCCTTCGGGCGTTGCATGCAGATCGGAGGCGTCTCGGCAGCCCTCGCGTACCTCACGCCATCGGGCACGGGAGGGGGACCCGCCCTGCTCTACGGGCTGGTCAGGAGCGGCGTATCTCTAGGTCGAACCGTCGCGACCAACTTCGCCAGCGTAATCGTCAACCTGACGTTCCTGTCCCTCGCCGGCTTTGTCGCCTGGTTCTTCGGAGCAGCTGGAGCCATCGAGGACATCCGCCTGCCGGTCGCCAACATCTCGGCCGCGACCCTGTTCGAGTGGTCGGCCCTCGGCTTCGCCGGCGTCGGGCTGCTGGTCATTCTGCTGGCCGTGGCACCACGACTTCCCCGGTTGCTTCTGCTACGCCTGTTCGGCCGCAGCGTGCGGGTCCGCAAGGTGTTGAAGGTCATGCAGGAGTTGCACGGAAGCCTTATCATCTACGCCAGAAAGGGAAAGCTGGCCCTGTTCCTCGCCGTGTTCGCCAATGTCTTTCAGTTTGGCTCGCGTTTCGTTCTGGGGTGGGTCGTGTTGCGGGGTTTCGGCGTGGACGCCGGGTTCTGGAATGTCGTCACCCTGCACATCATGCTTCAGTTCCTTCTCTACTTCATGCCCACGCCGAGTGGAAGCGGCGTCGGCGAAATGCTGGCCCCGGCTCTCATGAGTCCGTTTCTCGAGGACCGGCTGCTTGTCGCCTACACCGCAGTCTGGCGCTTCTTCCTCAACTACCTGACCATCATGGCTGGTGGCGCTCTGCTCGTCCGATGGATCGGAGT
>JBDHBK010000329.1:0-3357 GCA_039592635.1 Gemmatimonadota bacterium | reverse complement strand
CCGCACCGCGTCGGCTGCGCTGCCACCGGTCACCATCAGGCGGGCAAACCCGAGCCGGGAGGTGAGCCCGACTCCTCCACCGAATCCCGTGATGAAGTCGTCAGTGTCGAACCGCCACTCCTCGGGAAGCGCCGCCGTATTCCAGCGCGCGAGCGCGAACAGGTTGTGAGTCACTTCCCACTGCAGTCCTACGTTCAGCATCTGCAGGTGCCGACCCCGGCTCTCCATCACCCGCTGCCCGGCGAACGAGAAGTGCCGGTCGGGATACAGGTAGAACGGATTGGCTCCACCGATGAAGAACAGGTACTGCGAGGGAAGGTCCGCTCCGTCTGATGTCCCGACGACCGCGCGCCCTCGCAGCGAAATCGCGCTCGAAAGAGGAACGGCTGCGTCGACATCCAGCATGTGCTGTGAGAAGCCGCCGCCGTCGCTGGCCAGCGCCCCATCGCCCCACTCGGTCTTGCCCAGGACCTGAATTCCGGAGCGTGGAAACGCCAGCCGGTCCCATGTGTCAACCTTCACGACGCCCGACATCGTGAAGTACGTCCGATCCTCGCTGCTCCAGTCCGGCACAAGTTCGGCTCCGTCCGACTCGACACCCTCGAACTTGATTGCGACCCCCAGTGCCGTGGAGTACCCGAGCCCGAGCCCGAGGAATCCCTGGAGGTGTCCCACCTTCACCCTTGGTTCCGCTACCCGGTTGCCGTCCTCGTACAGGTCGAACGGGCTGCGCTTGTATTCACCCCTCAGTCCGACCAGGGGCGCCACGTTCCACCCGAATCGTTTCTGGATCTCCGCTGAAATCCGGGTCTGCTCTCCCAGCCTCAGGTCGGCCAGGAGGGTCGACCCCGGTAGCAGGAGGTTCCGAACCGCGGCCGTAGCCAGGATCGACGCCTTGTACCGTCCCTCGTACCGATAACTGCCGCCAACCCAGCTGCGCCCCTCGTCCTTCACGCGCACGGTAAGAACCTGGTCCGAACCGTTGGCCGCCGGCTCCAGGCGGTATGAGACGCGCTGGAACATGCCCGTGTCATAGACCCTGGACACGGCCTCGTTCACGTCGCGCACGCCCACATCGCCCGGCACGTCGAGTCCCAGGCTCCGCAGAACCGCCGCTTCGGATGATCGCTCGAGCCCCTCCACTCGGACCTCGCTCACACGCGCCAGATCGCTGAGGGGATCTTGGTCGATCTCAGGCCGGTCATTGGTGAAGCCCGTAATGCCCAGGTGTTCGAACTCACTCAAAGCGGACTCAGCGGCGGCCCTACCGCGGGCGATGATTTCTTCCGCGCCGGCGAAGTCCGCGGAGTTGAGTCCCTCGATGTCAGGCAGGATCATCACGTCACACAACTCGGCGTCGATGTCCCGGCGCTCCACCGTGCGATAGGCCATCGTCTGCGTCAGGATGTCCACCAGAGTCTGCAGGCTGTCCGCGGTCGCGAGAGGCTTGGTCACGTCGCTGCAGATCACGATATCGGCCCCGAGCGCTTTCACTTCGGGCGTCGGCAGGTTGCGGACGATGCCGCCGTCGATCAGGTACCGACCCTCGATCTCGACCGGAGCGAACACGCTCGGGATCGCGAGGCTGGCCCGGATCGCATCCGCCAGGAAACCATGGTCCAGCACGACCGCTTCACCGGTCTCCGCATCCGTCGCTACGGCAGCGAAAGGGACCGGGAGGTCACGGAAGTCACGAACGGGGTGCACGTGCCACGTCAAGCCGGTCAGGAGCTGCGTGATCCGCTGCCCCTGCACGATGCCGCTGGGAAGACGCGGCGATCCATCGACGATCGGCAATCCGAAGACGGTGCGTCCCTGCTCGACCTTCCGCTCGATCGGCAGGTTGCGGCGGTCCGGCGCATCGCTGAACATCCGGTCCCAATCGACCTCGGCCGCTACGGCTCGCAACTCTTCGGTCGAGAGCCCGGAGGAGTACAGGCCGCCGACCACGCTTCCCATGCTGGTGCCGGCGATCGCATCCACGGGCACCCCGGCCTCTTCGAGCACCTGGAGCACACCGACGTGCGCGAATCCGCGGGCGGAGCCGCCGCTGAGGGCGAGACCGACTTGCGGCCGGTCTTCATCGGAGAGCCCGTCCGAACGCGCACCGGGTTCCTGAGCGCCCAGTGGTGTGGTACTGAGCAGCAGCGCACAAACAGCTGCGGCAGCCAGGGGAGCCAACTTGTGGTTCACGGATGCCTCTACCGGGAATGAAGGGTTGGCGTTCGAGGCCGCCCGCTAGTTCGAGCCGGCTGGAATCACACGGGTGGGCGGCGGCAGCGGACGGATGCCCGGTGGAACGGCTCCCGGCGGCGGATAGGTCGGCACCGCACCCGTGGCGCTGGCGGGAATTCCGCCAGCCGGGGCGTCCGGATCGTCGGGGGCATCCGGGTCCACCGGCACGAAGATGGGAACGGCGATGGGGTAGTAGATCCCCGCCCGGTAGCCACGGTAGCGATCGTCGGATCCGTAGGCCGCGGCATTCGTGGAGCCCACGGCCACCGCCGTGATCAGCCCCTCCGGCTTCAGGCCGAGTGCCACGATGGTCTCATAGGACACGCATCCGCACTGATAGAGCCCGCGCTCCACCTGCAGCACGTTCAGCGCCTTCACCGTGCCGTGATCCAGCTGGCCGGTCCATCCGACGCCCAGGTAGCCGTCCTCTCGTAGAGCCCGTTGCACGGTTTTGATCTCCTTCTTCGTCAGATCGTACACCGCCTGGCGGTAACGGGCGCCGCTGACGGGATCGACGGTCTCGACGACGCGGATGTCGGAGTCGGGGCTGGAACTCTGTGCGAAGACGGACTGCGGCGCGACCATGCCCGCGGATAGGGCGGCAAGAGCTATCCACGCGCGTGAAATGGGGCTGAACAACGTCACGACTGCACCCGCCTTTCCGCCTCTGAGAGCGCTCTCCACATGGTTGATACAATAACAAAGCGGGGTGGTTTCCGCAGAAACCACCCCGCGATCCCAGCCCCTGACCCGCGGCCCCAGCGGTCGGGACTGGAGTTGGAATCCCGGGCGGACTACCGGCCACCGGGCGCTCGGCATCTGAAGCTGGCTAGACGACTACGCGCCTGCCGGAGGATCTCAACAGTTCCAGCGACCTACTTGCGCTCGACCATTTCCACATCGTGTATGGTCCGGAAAGGCGGGTCCCAATCCAGGTTACACTGCTCCTGGAAGTTCCTAGTCCATTTGTACTTGTTGCCGTCTCTGTCCGTCAGCCAGCCGTTTCCCCTAAAGCCGTACGAGTTCACACCCGGCGTGCCGTCACCGCAGGTAATGTCATTGTCTTTGGTGAAGCCGCTGAAGCTGCCTTTAGCGAGCCAGTCGTTCACAAGAAAGTCACAC
>JBDHBK010000328.1:0-3359 GCA_039592635.1 Gemmatimonadota bacterium | reverse complement strand
GCCCGCGTTATCCACCGACGAGGCCGACTGATCCAGCGAAGGGTTGTTTCGCTCCGCCAGACCCAGCGCCTCCTCCAGCGTCACCTGCCGCACCGCCTCCTGTGCCTGCACTCCCGGTACCACCAGGGGCACGGCGACCAGCAATCCGATTGCCAGTATGAGAGTACGAACCTGCATGATCAGGATCCTGTTCTGTCTGGTTCTGAGGGCGGCCGGCGGGTACCGGCGCCTTCCTCGTTCAACGTAGGATCTGACGTACGCTGAGTCTCGGAGGTTTCAGTTCACGCGTCGGCGGGCTCGGGCACCAGGCGGCTGAACAGATAGGTGTGGAGAACGTGCAGGCCCTGGAACAGCGCATGCTGTCGCTCCGAAGCCTCTCCTGTCCTCGCCCTGGCTGTGATCAAACTCGTCAGGGCTTGCTCGTATCGAACCAGTTCGCCCACCAGTTCGGCGATCGGGTCCAGGTCCGCAGGGCGAATGGCGTCGTGGGACAGAAACTCGGCCAGCACGCGAGCCGCGGCGGCATCCGCCTCATCGTAGACCCTGGCGTCCCCGGGTCCTGTCCTGCCGAGCAGGAGTCCGGATTCACGCAGAGACCGCGCCGTCGACAGACCTAGCCCGGCGTCGCGTGCTATGTCCGAGAGCGATCGTTCTCCGCTGCGCCCCCCGGACTTGCCCGACTTGCCGAGGCCACCCGGTAGCGCGTACAACGCGGCCGCCACCTCAGGCTCCACTCCCCGCTCCACCATCTCCAGGATCTGCCGTACACCGTCCAGGGGAAATGGTCCGAGTTCGTCGTCCCGCAGGGCCCGGATGAGCTTCACCCGCTCCACGTGCTCCGGACCGTACAATGCAGCGTTTCGGGCGGTCTTGTTGGCGGGCGGCAGAAGCCCTTCCCGCTGATAGTGATGAATGGCCGTCCGCGGCACTCCCGTTGCATCCACCAGCTCTTTCATGCGCATGAAGCACCTCCAGCTCGCTTGCGCCATGATATGTGCGTGGTGTCACTCTACACTATGTGACTGAGTTCTGGCAAGGGAAATGGGGCACGAAGAGGCGCAACCGGGGATGTGTGCAGTGCGCTTCTACATTCCTGTCAGCGGGGGCAGCTGGGTGGGCTACACGAACCAGGGATCCGCGTCCTCGATCGTTACCTCAGTGGCCACGTCGAATTCAGGCTTGGCCTTCGTCACCGCCAGAGCCGCGAGCCCTGCCGTCAGAACCAGATACAGCAGCGAGTTGGCAAGCTTCATCTTCCGTCCTCCTGCTCACATACATCGGCCTCTCCATAGCACATGGACGAGCAAAAACGGTGCTAGACGCCGGTCCAGCGTCGTAACCGATTGTTGGTGCGGCCGTTACCGAAATGGGTATTTCGACGCAGGAAGGTCCAGGTGTGGTCATTCAGCCACAATCATTGGGGAAACGCGGCGCGCCTGGTCTTCGAGTCCATCGGAACGGTGACTACTCCCATCGGGACCTCGTCGGACGTGCGGGCCGACAGCTCCAGGGTGAGAGCACGCGTGCTGATCTTCACATAGGTCGAATCGGCAGGGCCAACGGTATCCACGACCACGCCCGCGGCGCCCCCCCGGGCGGTAACGATCAGGGCTTGTGTCGACTGGTTGACGAGCCACAGGGGAGTTTCTCTTACCGTTGCCGCAACGTCGTTTCCGCTCACCCCGAAGACATCAAACGGATTTAAAGCATTACCAGTAACTTGCGTGACGCCATCTGGACCTGTTTTAACGTCTGACACCACGGAAACGGAATCAGTTGCTACAGCACCTGTCGCATCATTTTCGGCACAGGCCAGTCCCATCACACAGATCAACACGAAGCCAACGGGCCTCATCACGTCTCGCCACGCCTGTTCAAGGCTCCAGCACCAGCTTCCCGAACACCCGTCCGGCTTCGAGTGCCTCGTGGGCATCCCGTATCGCGGCCAGGGGCAACACGTGCCCGACCACGGGCGCCAGGTCTCCCGCCGCTACGTGCTCCATGACCGCTTCGAACTCCGCCCGCGTGGCCATGGTTGACCCCGAGACGCTGATCTGCTTCCAGAACATGTGCCGGATCTCGATGGCCCCGCGAGGACCGGTCGTCGCGCCGTAGGTCACCATCCGGCCGAGGCGGGACAGGCTTCGAAGACACTGAGACCATGTCGCTTCGCCCACACTGTCCAGGACCAGGTCTACACCCCGCCCCTCGGTGTGGGCCTTCACTCCCTCCGCGAAATCGGTCTCCAGGCGGTCGAATACAACGTCCGCCCCGAGTTCTTGCACACGCCTGGCGTTCTCGGACCCACTCGTGACCGCCAGGACGCGGGCTCCGAGCAGCTTGGAGATCTGGATGGCCGCGGTGGACACTCCGCCCGAGGCACCGGTGACGAGTACCGAATCGCCCTGCGTGAGCCCACCGCGTGTCTTGAGCGCCCGCCAGGCCGTCTGGTATGCCAGCGGCGCCGCAGCCGCCACCCGAAACTCGAGGCCATCGGGGATGCGGTAGAGATTCCGGGCCGCGACCCGAACACGCTCCGCGGTCCCGCCTGCCACGTGCTCCCCCAGGATCTTGAAGTCCACGCACAGCGGGTGTTCGCCCCGCTCGCACCATTCGCATTGGCCACACCACAGCGACGGATTGAGGGCCACCCGATCGCCGACTTCGCAGCCCTCGACACCGGCGCCAACCTCGTCGATAACGCCGGCGACGTCCGATCCGCCGATGTGCGGAAGGTCGAGGGAGAGCCCCGGGATACCCCGTCTTACCCAAAGGTCGAGGTGATTGAGAGCCACCGCGCGCACCGAGACGACCACCGTCCCCACAGCCACGACCGGCTCAGGCGCCTCACCCGTCTCCATGACCTCGGGCCCGCCATGTCGGCTGAAGAATGCGGCGTACATCGAGTCGTCTCCGTGGTCTGATGGCTCCCGGCTCACTCTGATGCGGCTCCCAAGCGCGAAACTAAGTCGGGGACGCCGCCGTGAACACCTTGTTAGCATTGACGGAACCACTCTGCCCCGCGCCGGTAGATATCACTTGAAACTCGTTCTCAACTAGTTTACTTTGGGGCCGGATCGAGACGGACTCTCGGTTGACACGACGGGCCGGGCGGGTGACCGACGTTACCCTCCGGCCCGTATGATTCTCAAGGGACGACACGGCATTGGAGCGCACGGGAATGGCTGAATACCTGCTGGAGATCCGGGACCTTCACGCGAGAGTGGACGGCGAGGATACAGACATCCTCCGCGGCGTCAACCTGGCGATTCGTCACGGCGAGATGCACGCGCTGATGGGACCGAACGGATCTGGGAAGAGCACGCTCGCCAAGGCGATCGCCGGACATCCCGGTTACG
>JBDHBK010000327.1:0-3362 GCA_039592635.1 Gemmatimonadota bacterium | reverse complement strand
TCGGGGATGCTGGTGTAGCTCGTGATGAAGGGTGCGTTGTAGATGCGGCGCCGGATCGCAGCCAGAGCGCGCTCCGGTTCCCCGTACTCCCTCAGCATCCGTGCGAGCATCAGGTTTTGAACCTCGTCAGTCGGATGCGAGTCCAAGAGTCTCCCGCCAAGGAGCGGCCGTTCCCCTACTACAGAGTCAGCGCGCAGCAGCGCGGCGCGCACGTCGCTCCCTTCGAGCTGGGCGAGCAACACGTCGATCAGGGCGGTCCAGCCCGCGAAGCGATTCGATCGGTCCGGCTCGGCGAGATGCCGCAAGGTTTCGCGAACACCCGTCGTGTCTGCGTGCTCAAGCCGCCAAAGTGCGATCCAGCAGCGCGCCAGGGTCCGGTCGTGCAAGGTAAATGGTTGGTTGTCATCTGTACCCGCGATTTGCTCGAGTTCCTGGATCGCCCCTGCAGCCGCAGTGTCTTCTGACGGTCCCAGCAAGAGCGCCCTGAAGACAAGAACGGCAGATCGGCCCACGGGACTGCTGCCCGAGGTGCTGCGCCGCCACGCATCCCGCCACTCAGGTTCGCGTCCCCGCGCCCAGAGCCAATTGTCAAGGTGCCACAGGTCATTCACTTCTGCTGCGACGACCCGGTCCGCATAGGTCATACCCCTGCCATCCGCCAGTGCGAACGGAGGAATCCAGCTGCTATCCGGAGTTTGCCCAAGCGCCCGGGTGGCCGCCGCCGTGTCGCCCACGAGGACGGCCAACCGCCATTGGTACGTGGGAGCCACTCCGGCCAGCCAATCGTCGGGTCCGGCGTAACGGGCAAAGCGGTCGGCCAGATCCCGGGCCCGCGCCGTGTCCTGGTCCATGAACGCCAATTCGGAGAGGTGCCAGAGGACCTGTGATCCGGGCAGGTCGATGCGCTCGAGGGCCTCCCGCGCGCGCTGCCGCCAGTCAGGTGCACTAGCCAGCGCCCCACTTATCGTCAGCTTTTCTCCCAACTCAAACCACGGGACGATCCACTCAGGCCATCGATAGGCAAGTGCCTGGTAGCCGCGTATCTTCTGCGCCCCGGTCATTATGCTCCCGTGCCGGCCAGCCGCGAGCACCTGCAGGTAGGCGCGGCCTCGCTCGGTGAGCTGGTCCTGATGCTCCCACGCATAGCGCAGCTCCGGTAGGTATCGCTGGTCTTCCCCCGCAGCGTAAAGCGCGAGCGCCGCGTCCACGAGATTCGAGTCCGCCTCTAGAGCTGCGCGGAAGTAGCGATCCTCCTCGGGGCTGTCGAATGGTGCCGCCCGTGCCGCCAGGTACGCCTGGATTGCGTCCGGCTCGAACTGCTTGAGTCTCTGCACCGTCCGTTCCGAGATCCCGCGGTCACGCGACAGCAGCTGCACGATGAGTTGATCGACTAGGTCGTATAGTTCTTCCGGAGTGCCCAGTGGGCCCTCGGCCCGCACTATAGGCACTCTCGTGCCACCGGTGACGACGTCCACCATGCTCGCAGCAAGCATGATGATGGTGTCCCCTTCCACGATCGTGCCGCGAACTAGCGAGCCCACTCCGAGAGCTCGGCCCAACTCCAGCTCCGCCTGCTCGGAGAGCGCACTGTCTTGAGTGCCGCCTGCCCTTCGCCATTGCGCCGCGACACTGCCGGGGTATGCGATCCGCCGCCCGAATTCTCTGTTCACCTTAATCTCGAACAGATCCCCGATAGATCGGGCCAGTTCCCGCGCCGGGCTGGCGCTGTCAGCGCCGATCACCCGGAACGGCAGCACCGCGATCGCCGTGGAATCGAGTGGGATGGCCGTCGGGTCGTCAGGCTCTGAGTCTGCCCCTCCCCTAGTGGCCACGGCCCAGGTCGTAACGCTGACGGCCAGAAGCGCGGCCGCCCCAATAGCCAGCTGTCGCGGCGTCGGCTTCCGCCGCCGCACTCGGCTCACCGTCTCCGGTGCCTCGAGCGCCCTCGCCAGGTCTCCCGCCGTCGGGAAGCGATCCGCCGGCGAGGTGGCCATCGCTTTGGCCAGCACGTTGCCAACCGCGGGCGGAACCGTCTTCCGGATAATACGGACCTCGGGTGGCTCCTCTGTCGCCTTCCGGGCCAGAATCACATGCGGGGTCGGGCCGTCGAACGGCGGCTCGCCGGCAAGCATCTCCCACAGCACGCAGCCCAAGGCATAGACATCGCTCCTGCCGTCGACTTCGACCGCTCCCGCCGCCTGCTCCGGGCTCATGTACCGGGGTGTGCCCACGGTGAGGCCGGTAGCGGTGGCCGTCGCGTCGCCCCCGCTGGCAGCATCTACCGCCTTTGCGATCCCGAAGTCGGCGATCAGGGCGTGTCCGCGGGAAAGCAAGATGTTGCCCGGCTTGATGTCGCGGTGGACGACCCCCTGCTCGTGCGCATAGTCGAGCCCGTCGGCGACTTCTCGAGCTATCCGGAGCGCCTCGTCAAGCGGAAGCTGGCCCTCGCGCTCCAGGCGCTGGCCGAGGGACTCTCCGTCGACGAAGGGCATCACGAAATACGGCAGGCCCTCCGCTTCGCCGGAGTCGATCAGCGTGAGGACGTGTGGGTGCTCGAGTCTGGCCGCGATCTGGATCTCGCGCAGGAAGCGGTCAGCTCCGAGTGTGGCCGCGAGCTCAGGGTGGAGGACCTTGACCGCCACCCGGCGATCGTGCCGCAGATCCTGGGCGAGGAACACCGTTGCCATGCCGCCGCGGCCGATCTCCGACTCTACGGCGTAGCGGTCCGCCAGCGCTGACTTGAGCCGTTCCAGGAGTTGGGACATGGAGCCTCAATGGAACGAGGGGTGGGATCAATATAGGGGTTAGGTGCTTGGGGCACCCGTGTGACCGTGCCCGACTCACGGATCACAGTGGCGGTAGCCTGGCCGGGTCCCCCCCCTACCCGCTCGTACGCCGCTCTAGCGTCCTCAACCGTTGGCCGCAGCGCCCCGACCGGCGAGTCATAGCGCTTAACGAACTGCCAGTAATACTTGCGGGCCAGGCCGTCGCGGCCGCGGGCTTCCTCGACTCGAGCCAGCTCGAGGTAGCAGTGGCCGGCCAGCAGGCGGCTCTCATCCCATTCCGGATACATGAAATTGGAGTGTTGGCAGCTCGAAAGGAGCTTGGTGGCTCGGGCGGTGTCTCCCGCAGTGAGTAACCAGCGTGAGGCGTTGATGCGGTTGATCGCGAGCATGCGTCGGGGCGGGTGCCAGGTCACCTCGTAGAGAGAGTCGGCGGCTTCGGCAACGCTTCCCCGAAGCTGGAGTGCATACGCCGCCAGAGCGCGCTGGGCAGTTCTTGCCACCCTGTGGTCGATGCCTTCCAGCTGGCGATCGGCTTGCCGGAGCACCTCCGAATCCTGCCGGGCTGCGGCGAGGACG
>JBDHBK010000326.1:0-3380 GCA_039592635.1 Gemmatimonadota bacterium | reverse complement strand
GGTTTCCAGCGAGAAGGAAGAGGCCGACACCGTGATTCGCTCCCGGCCGACCCCCAGCCGTGAGAAGTCGATCAGGTCGTTGGCCATCCGCACGAGGGTGACGGCTGCCGTGTACAGCACGCTCATCTGGTGGCTCTGAGCCTCGGTCAGCGGACCGCTTCGCTCGGAGCGCAGCGCATCGGCCAGGAAGAGGATCGAGTTCAGAGGCGACCGCAGGTCGTGTGATACGTCTTGCACCATCCGGCGATGCGCATCGGAAGTGCGGTTGAGCGAAGCGAGCGCCGCGTTGAGTAGCGTCCGGTCCAGAACCGCGTTCAGGTCGCCGAGATCGGGCGAGTCGGTCTGGCGCTCGGCTTCATCGCCCGCATCGTGTATGGCCCTGCGGAATGCCTGGGCCACGGCCCACGCCTCCTCGAGCTCGAGATCCGAGTACCACGGTTCACCCGAGTCGGCGCCTTCGTCCACCCCAACGACCCTGACGCCGGCCGAAGAACCGAACAGATCACGGGCCAGCAGGGCGCCGGCGTCCCGGAATCGCCCGGGTAGAGAATCGAGCAGCCCCGGGGGTATTCCCCGCGAGCCTGCAGCGGCGAGGGACCCGTTACTGTCTTCGGCCCCCTCGTCCGGTGCGATGGGCCGCTGCGAAGTGTTGTCTACCATGATCAGGACGCGAACGCCTCCCGGGCCAGCTTGTGCTTGTCCATCAGGCGGTACAGCGTGGTACGGTCGATCCCCGCCTGACGGGCGGACTCGGACATGTTGCCCCCCGTTCGGGCAACCAGGTGTGCCAGGTACTCGCGCTCGAACCGGTCCACCAGGATCTGCTTGGCATCGTGGAACGGCATCCTCAGGTCGAGAGCGGGGCCAAGACCATTGCCACCACCCATCTCGGGCGGCTGATCGAGAATCGACAGGCGCTCGGCCGGGATCTCCTCTTCGGGGTCGGAAAGCACGACCAGGTTCTCGATCACGTTCTGCAACTCGCGAACGTTTCCGGGCCACTGGTAGTGGATCAGTGCTTCCAGGGTCTCGCCCGCCAGGCGGGGAGGCTCTTCGCCGGGCAGCTGGTGCCGGCGCCAGAAGTGATCCACGAAGTGCCGGATGAGAACCGGGATGTCCTCGGGGCGTTCCCTGAGGGCCGGCAGGTGTATGGGAACGACGCGCAGGCGGTAGTAGAGGTCCTGCCGCAAAAGACCCTCCTGCATGGCCTCCTCGGGCTCACGATTCGTGGCGGAAACGAACCGTACGTCCACCACTGCGTCGTCCTTCTCGCTTCCGACACGTCTCAGGACTCCGTCCTGCAGCACCCGCAGCAGCTTCGCCTGGATGGCCAGAGGCATCTCCGCCAGCTCGTCCAGGAAGAAGGAGCCATGGTCGGCCACTTCGAGCAGACCGGCTTTGTCACGGATCGCCCCGGTAAAAGCACCCCTCTTGTGACCGAACATCTCGGACTCGAGGAGCTCGCCCGGAAGAGCGGCACAGTTCACGGCCACGAACGGCTTGCGCGAGCGGCGACTCTCCCGGTGGATGTACTGGGCGAACAGCTCCTTCCCGGTTCCGCTCTCGCCGGTGATGAACACCGACGCATCGGTGGGTGCCACCTTGAGCGCCTTGGCGACCGCGTCGCGCATCCCGGCGGACACTCCGAGAATGGGCGTCCCTCGCTCGACGAGCATCCCCTCCCGCTGAGAGGGCTGCACGATCTTCTGTGCCCTCATCAGGGTGAATGCCGCCCGACCAATGAGCACCAGAAGCTGGGTCGCCGTAAACGGCTTGGGGAGATAGTCCCAGGCGCCGGCCTGGATGGCTCTGACGCCATCTTCCGTGGTGGCGTGCCCGGTCATCACCACCGCCAGGCAGTCCTGGTTCCGTTTCCTCAGTTCCGCCAGGATGTCCAGGCCGTGAACCTGCGGCATGTTCTGGTCGATCAGGACGATGTCGTAGGTTTCGCTCTTGAGGCGGCGAAGTGCCTCCTCTCCGCGGCGCTCGACCTGGCAGCCGTAGCCCTCCCCACCGAGAACGGTCTCACAGCTCTCGAGGATGCTCGGCTCGTCATCGACGACCAGAATGCGGATTGCCGCCCGGTCCTCGGGCGCGACCAGGACCCGTTCCGCGTCCTCGGACACGATCGGCTCCTGAATGTCGGTGCTCTCATCCATGAATCGTTCTTCCACTGGTAGTTGGCGTCACTCGCGCCGCCTTCGCGGTCCACGGTGTCGTGCCGGCGCTACGGCCGGCGCTCGTGAAAGATCAAGATCCGGACCCGCACGGAGTGTGGAGGCCATGTTGGACGGGATGATTGGCGAATGTGGCGGATTCGCGACACTCGGCGGACGACGCACGCGCGAAACTGCCAGGCCAGCAGCCCTTCTTCCGTCGCATTCCGCAACGAGAACGGCCAAATCACGGCAACCGAACTGCACAAAATGTGGGAGAATGACAGGAAGGTCAGGCCACCGAAGCCAGCAGGTGCGCCATGGTGACCTCCGCGATTCGCCGAGCTGCCCTGCCATCCCACCGCTCGGGCAGAGCTGGCGCCGCGTGTTCGGAAAGTACCCGCGTCACGACCTCCGGAAGCTGGGGCAACTGGCCCTCCGAAATGTGCCGGCCCCTTTCCAGCATCCCGGTCCGCCCGACTACGAAGTCTCCGATGGCGATACTGGGAACTCCGAGCACACTCGCGGAATCCAGGACCTCGCACGCGTTCGTCACCACGACCCCGGCCCCGTCTACCAGGGCCAGGAGTTCCACGTAGCTCGGTGAGTGCACCACCGTCATGGGATCGAGCAAGTGCTCGAGTCGCTCTTCCCTGATGCTGGTGGCGGCAGCGGAGTCCAGTACGAGAATCGTGGCTCGCCCGGTCTCGAAGGCCACTCCGTCCAGCGCACGGAGGAACTCCTCGAGCGGCGCCGGTCCGGGAAGGGCGTCCGCTCGCGCGAGGAGAGCGACCACGTACGCGCCTTCGTCCAGCCCCATCACTGCGGGAAGGTCGAGTGCCTGCGACTCGGCGCGCAGGCGTGACACGGTGTCTGCGGCCGTGTTGCCGACGAAGTGAATCCGTGAGGCTTCGATGCCTTCGTCGAGCAGGTTCGCCAGGGTTTCACGTTCGGCGACGAAGAGGGCGTCCGCGAGACGGTCGGTCAGCAGGCGGTTGATTTCCACGGCCTCGTGGCTGTTCCCAGCGCGCAGACCCGCCTCCAGGTGCGCAAGCGGCACGCCGTTTTTGCGTCCAACGAGTGCCGCGGCGAGAGCGGCGTCGACATCGCCCACGGCGAATATCCAGTCCGGGGATTCGCGTATTACGATCGACTCGAGGGCGATGAGAGACCGGCCCGTCTGCGTAGCCGAGCTCCCGGTGGATACACCCAGAACGTGGTCCG
>JBDHBK010000325.1:0-3388 GCA_039592635.1 Gemmatimonadota bacterium | reverse complement strand
GGAGACCCTGCCCAACAAGGCCGGAGGCGGATTCAGGATTCTCGGCGAAAAGCAATGGGATCGCTGGGTGGGCTTCGCCAGCTACACGTTCAACACGGCCGAGGGTGGAGGCGTGACCGGCACGTTCTCGGATCATGTCATCACGGCCGGCACCGCCTACCTGAATCCCCTGAACGTGACGGGAGAGGTGGCGGCGAGCCTGCTGTACATGAACCCCATCGAGGAGATCTTCGAGGGACCGGTGCGCGATCAGTTCGGGTTCGAGACGTACTGGAGAATCCTGCTCACGACGAATATCTGGATCACGCCCGGCGTGCACCTGATCTTCAATCCGGCCTTGAACCCGGAACATGATTTCATCGCGATCGGGCAGGTGAAGTTCCGAATTCCTGTCTGAGCCGGTTCCGTGGTGGTAGTATCAACCCACGAGCCTAGGAAGAGGTTAGATCCAGTCGGCATGAGTATAGCGGCCGCGACCGTCCCAGGTCTGCCAGCGTGATGCCCAGTCTGATGAGAGTCTTCCGCTTCGCGATATTGCTCTGGTCCGCGAGCCTCGCGGCCCCGGGACTGCCTCTACTGCATGCGCAGGCCGATTCCGCCCAGGCCGTGCCCGATGCGGGGGCCGCATCGGCCGCACAGGCATCCGTCATCGACACGATCGTCATTCGACGGGCCGACGTGTTCAGCGATGAAGAGGCGTCCAACGCCATCTTCCGCTTCATGAACAACGTTCACGTCATCACCCAGCCGTGGGTCATCAGGCAGGACGTGCGGCTCGAAGTCGGTGAGCCGTACGACTCGGCCCTGGCGGCCGAAACCGAGCGGCTGCTCCTGGCGCGGCAGATCTTCCGTCGGGTGGAAGTCGATACTGCCCGCTACGAAGACGGACTGGCCTTCGTCGTCGAGACCCAGGACGCGTGGTCCCTGAAGCCGAAGATCTCGTTTGCCGCGGCATCGGACGGAACCGTGACCTACACGCTCGGTCTCAACGATGTCAGCCTCTTCGGTACCGGCAACCGGGTGTATGGCGCCTACCAGAAGCAGGTGGACCGCCAGGGGTGGAACCTGTCGGCTGATTTCATCCGGGTCTTCGGCTCCAATATCGACATTGTTGGCAACTACGCGGGAATGTCGGACGGCAAGAACGGGAACTGGGTGGTGGGAGCCCCGTTTCGCTATCTCGAGACAAAGCGCGCGTACGAATACCTGGGCTCGGCCGCCGATCAGCGGGTGTTCCGATTCGTCGCCAACGACGGAGGACGGCTGGACTCGCTGGCGTTCCAGAACAAGTCATTCATCAACAGCGTGGCGTACGGATGGGCTCCCAAGGCCACACCGCGCTCACACGTGAGAATCGCGGCCAAGGTAGGGGTCCGCTCACAAACGTACGTGTTACAGGAGGACCCGATTCCAGAGGTGGGCGACAGCGTGTTCGGGACGGTCGCCGGACTCGTGAGCTACCAACAGGCCCGGTATACGAACACAGAACACTTCAACGGTTTCGGGCAGGAAGCGATCGATCTCAGCCCGACGGCCCAGTTTGCACTCATTCTTGCGCCCGAAGCCTTCGGCTACCTTCGAACGGGCATCGGCGCAGGGCTCGGGGGTGAGACGTCCAAGAGCTGGGAGTCCTCGTGGATCTGGGCGTCGCTCCATGCCAACGGAGTGTTCGATTCGGAGGGTGTCGACTCGGCTCGCGTCGTCGGCAGCGTGGCGTTCGGAACGAAGATGGCCGAGCGCCTGGCCACGGGAATCCAGATCCAGGGCGGGCTACTCGACGATACGGCCCCGGGAACCGAGTTCGACCTCGGATTCCAGAACATCCTTCGGAGCTGGGAGCCACACTCGTTCGTCGGGACGCGCACGTTCTGGGGGACGCTCGAGCAGCGCTGGTATATCTGGGACAAGCTGCTCAATGTGGTAGGAGTCGGTGTCGCGGCATTCCTTGACTACGGAGGTGCCTGGTACGAGGGTCAGGAGACGCGATTCGGCGGTGACGTGGGGGTCGGCCTCAGAATCGGCTCGGCTCTCAGTGCCATATCTCGCACGAGCAAGATCGACGTCGGCTATCGCTTCGGAGACGGGATCACCGGGAGCAGGTGGACGGTGAGCTTTGGCGCCGCGTTCGTCTTTCCGTGGCGGGAGATTCCGGTCACCTGTTACCAGGCCGTCCCACCGGAAGTGGTGGACTGCCCGCGCTTCCGCAACTAGTAGGAGTGCTGCCCGGCCAGTGCCAAGGTCCGGAAGCGAGGTGAGAGCACAGACGGTATCGTTCGCTCGAGCGAGCGGGACCACAGACACCATGATCCAAGGGAGCAGGTGACATGGAAGCGAGCAAAGACACGGAAGGCGGAAAGTTCCTGGCGTGGTCCGTAGAGGCAGCCATCCGCATCGGCGTGGTGGCGCTGATCGTGCTGTGGGCCCTCCGGATCCTCAGCCCGTTCCTGGATATCGTCGCCTGGGCGATCATACTCGCCGTGGCCATTCACCCCATGTACGTGGGTCTCGCTCGGCGCCTCGGGGGCCGCACCAAGCTGTCGGCGACCCTGGTCACGCTGGTGGCCCTCGCCATCCTTCTCATTCCGAGCTGGAAGTTCTTCGGCGCCGCGATCGACGAGGCGCGCGAGGTCACCGACAAGGCCGAGGCCGGTACGCTAGAGGTACCGCCGCCCCCCGAGGGGGTACGTGACTGGCCGCTGATCGGCGATCGCACCTACGAGTTCTGGAACGGGGCCTCCCGCAACCTCGAAGCCACCCTCGACCGTTTGAAGCCGGAGATGGTAGCGGCCGGCAAGTGGGCGGCCGGAGCACTGGCGGGTCTGGCGGGCACGGTGCTCCAGTTCGTCGTATCGATCGTGATTGCGGGCGTGCTGCTCTCGGCGGGCCAGAAGTCTCACGACTTCTCGGTCAAGTTCGCGACGCGGCTCGCAGGCCCGGCCGGGGAAGACTTCGTGCGGCTGTCCGTGATGACCGTCCGCAGCGTGTTCCAGGGCGTGATCGGGATCGCCGTGATCCAGTCCGTCCTGGCTGGGATCGGGTTCGTCATGATCGGCGTCCCGGGCGCCATGGTGTGGGCGCTCCTCGTCCTGATTCTCGCCATCATGCAGCTTCCACCTCTATTCGTCGTAGCACCGGTCATCGTGTGGGCCTTCGCCACGCAGAGCACGACGGCGGCCGTCATCTTCCTCGTGTACGGCCTCATCGTGAGCGGAAGCGACGCGTTCCTCAAGCCACTCCTCCTGGGCCGCGGCGTGGATGTGCCGATGCTCGTGATCCTCCTCGGCGCGATCGGCGGCATGATCCTGTCGGGGATCATAGGGCTGTTCGTGGGTGCGGTGGTGCTGGCCGTTGCCTACCAGCTCATGATGGCGTGGCTGGAGCAGGATGC
>JBDHBK010000324.1:0-4454 GCA_039592635.1 Gemmatimonadota bacterium | reverse complement strand
TTCGCGGCCTGCATCTCCGCCACCCGCTCGGGGGTTGCCACAGCATGCAAGTGTTCGAGAAGTGCGCGAACTTCACCATCGCCCGTGATTTACGGGCGGCGGGGCTGTACCCGTACTTCCAGAGGATCGAATCTTCCGCGGACACCGCAGTCGTCATCGACGGCCACCGGAAGATCATGGTGGGCTCCAACAACTACATGGGGCTCACACACGATCCGAGGATCATCGAGGCCGCCAAGGAGGCGCTCGACAAGTACGGCAGCGGCTGCACGGGGAGCCGGTTCCTCAACGGTAACCTTGACCTGCACGACCGGCTGGAGGCGGACCTTGCCGACTACATTGGCAAGGAGGGGGCGCTCGTTTTCAGCACCGGCTACCAGACGAACCTCGGTACCATCGGGGCCCTCTTGGGGCGCAACGACACCGTCTTTCTGGACAAGCTCGACCACGCCTGCATCCAGGACGGCGCCCGCCTGGGCTTCGGAGCCGTCCAGCGGTTCAGGCACGGCGACCTGGACCATCTCGAAAAGCTGCTCGAGGCTTCGGACCCCGGGCGGGGCAAGATGGTCATCGTCGACGGCGTGTACAGCATGGAGGGCGACATTGCCGACCTGCCGAATCTTGTTCCGCTCGCGAAGAAGTTCGGGTCGGCCGTCATGGTGGATGATGCCCATTCCCTGGGCGTTCTGGGACCGCAAGGCGCGGGCACCGCGGCGCACTTCGGCCTCACGGATGAAGTGGACCTGATTACTGGCACGTTCAGTAAGTCGCTGGCCTCGATCGGTGGCTTCGTGGCAGCCGACGCGGTCGTCATCGACTTCCTGCGCAACAACGCCCGCGCCTTGATGTTCAGCGCGAGCATGCCGCCGGCATCCGTCGCCACGGTAATCAAGGCGGTGGAGATCATCCGGACCGAGCCGGAGCGACAGGAGCGCCTGTGGGCCAACACGCGCCGCATGATGAAGGAACTCACCATTCTCGGTTTCGACATAGGGCCGACGGAAACGCCTGTCGTTCCAATCCTGATCGGCACCATGGAGAAGACGTTCCAGGTGTAACTCGACTTCGTGCTCGAACAACTCGAGCGGGTCGGAAAGAAATATGGTGTCATCGGACACGGGATCGAGGTGGCGTGACAGGATCCAGCGACGTCCAGGTCATTCCGGCGGACGGCAAGAAGGAATTCCGCCAGTTTCTAGATCTGCCGTATCGAATCTACGAGAGCGACCCGAACTGGGTGGCGCCTTTGCTCCGGGACATGAAGGTCATGTTCGATCCGGAGAAGCACCCCTTCCACAAGCACTCGGAAGTCCAGCCGTTCATCGCAGTGCGCGATGGTGAGACGGTCGGCCGTATCGCGGCCATCCACAATCGAAACCACGTCGCCTACCACGACGAGTCCGTCGGGTTCTTCGGGTTCTTCGAGTGCCTGGATGAACAGAAGGTGGCGAACGCGCTCCTGGCCACGGCGACCGATTGGCTGCGCGATCGTGGGCTCGAGGCGATTCGCGGCCCCGCCAACTTCTCGACGAACGAGAGTGCGGCACTGCTGGTCGAGGGATTCGATCGTCCACCGACGATCATGATGCCGTACAACCCCGAGTACTACGAAGACCTGATCGTGAACGCGGGGTTCCACGCTGCCATGGACATGGTGGCCTATTACCTCGACAACAGCATCCCGCCGGACTTCCTGCTCAAGCGCGAGGAGCGGCTGGCGAAGAGGCTCAACGTTTCGCTACGCACGCTGCGCAAGGAGGACTTCGCGGCTGAGCTCGACCGCGTCCTGGCCGTATACAACAAGGCCTGGGAGAAGAACTGGGGCTTCGTTCCGATGACGGACGAGGAGATCCGGTTCATGGCGCACGAGCTGAAGGCGGTCGTGATGAAGGACCCCGAGCAGGTGATTTTCGTGGAGAACTCGGAAGGCGTGCCGGTCGGCTTTGCCCTGTGGTTGAAGGACTACAACCAGGGGCTGATCAAGGCGCGTGGGCGGTTGTTCCCGTTCGGTCTCCTCAAGGTCCTCCACAAGGCGAAGAAGATCGACATGTGCCGCGTCCTGACCCTCGGGCTGATCCCGGAGTACAGGGGCAAGGGAATCGACTCCCTGCTGTTCCTGCGGATATTCCGCGAAGGAGCGGCAAAGGGAATGACTCGCGGCGAGTTCGGCTGGATCCTCGAGCACAACTACCCGATGCGGAAGCCGTTGGAGCGACTGGGTTCGCACGTGTACAAGCGATATCGCATGTACGAGCGGGAAATCGAGCCTGGTGTCTGACGCGCGCCAAACCGTTCTCCTCACGGGGGGCACGGGCTTTCTCGGCAGCCACATTGCCGACGCCCTGGTCGCCGAGGGCTGGACCGTCAGGTGCACGGTCCGGAAGACCAGCAAGTTCCGCTGGATCGAGTCTCTTCCCGTAGAGCGCGTATTGGCTGACGTTCGGTCCGCCGACGCGCTGGCGGCAGCGCTCGAGGGCGTCGACGTCGTCGTACACTCGGCGGGTCTCACGAGGGCGAAGTCCGACGCGGACTACCAGCGAGTGAACGCTGAAGGCACGCAGACTCTGGCCCTGGGGGCCGTCGAGGCCGGCGTGCGCCGGTTTGTCCTCGTGAGCAGCCTGGCGGCGCGTGGTCCTGACCGGCGAGTCAGCGATCCAGGCCCACCGGGCGATCGACCCACGAGCCAGTACGGCGAAAGCAAACTGGCTGGAGAACGCCGCCTCTTCCAGGTCCTGTCCGAATCAGGCGGGGCGATGCAGGGCGTGATTCTGAGGCCCGGAGGGATTTACGGCCCGAGGGACGAGGACTCCCTGAACCTGTTCAAGGTGGCCAGGACCGGAGTGATGCCGGTGCCGACCGCAAAGGGCCGGCTCCAGCCCGTGTATGTGAAGGACGTGGCCGAGGCGGTCATTCGCGCGGTGGCGCGGCCGAACGTGGATCTGAAACCGATTCCTCTCGTGGGTCCGGAAATCGTGAGTTGGGCCGACATGGGGGAAGCCCTGGGCAACGCGGTAGGGAAACCGCTTCGGCTGGTCAAGATTCCGGACGCGGTGTGGCAGGTCAGTGGAGCCGTGGCCGAAGCCGCGGCGCGACTGATCCGGATTCCTCCCCAGTTCGATCGTCGCACGGCGGACGATCTCTCTCGGCTGGACTGGACGGCCGACCCCAGGGAAGCCGAGGCGTCACTCGGGTGGCGTGCGAGCACCCACCTGCGCGCGGCGATGGAAGAGACGGGTCGCTGGTACCGTGAACACGGATGGCTCTAGTAGCCAGTCCTCGAACAGGCTTCCAATGATCAACGAGTTCAGAACAGAGACGGCGATGAGCAGCCGCGGGCCGCTGGCGGTGGACTACCTCGTGCTGGCGTACCTCGCCGCCACGGGTATCGTGGCCCTGACCAGTCTGACGGGGATGGGTCTCGGAATTGCCGCGTTGCACGCGGCCGGCATGGGCCTGGTCTGGTGGATGGCGTCGCTCCCGCTTCCTTCGCACGGCCTCGTGCTGTTCTTCAGGGTGTTCTATCCGGTCGCGCTCACGCCATTGCTCTACCTGGAGCTTGCGCCGCTCAATCAGGTGCACGTGACGGGCTATTTCGACGTCACGGTGATGCAGTGGGAGGAACTGCTGTTCGGCACCCAACTGGCCACGGTGTTCAGCGAGTGGTATGGGCGCCTGTGGTTCTCGGAGATGCTCCACCTGGGCTATTTCTCTTACTACTTCATCGTCCCCGGGGCGGCCGCGACGGCGTATCTGCTCAAAGGTCCGCGGGCGCTCGAGCGAGCATCGTTCACGATCGCTCTGGCATTCTTCATCTGCTACCTGTGTTTCTCGGTCTTCCCCGTGGCGGGTCCCCGCTACGATTTTCCTCAGATTGCCGGCGAAGCAGCCGATGGCAAGATGTTCGCCCTGGTTCACACCATACTCGAGTCGGGCTCTTCCAAGGGAACGGCGTTTCCTTCCTCCCACGTTGCGGCCACGCTGTCCGCCTGGTTCGCCACGGGGCGCGAGAGCAAGCGCGTCTTCTGGATCATGGCGCCCTTTGCGGTGTCTCTAGCGCTTGGAACGGTATACGGACGGTTTCACTATGGGATCGACGCCCTGGTGGGACTCATCGTGGCGATCGCGGCTTACCTTGCGACGCCGTGGCTGATGCGGCGCCTCGAAGGCGGCGCCTAGGCCCGACGAGACGAAGGAACGAGTCGAGTCATTCCGCGAGGAGATTCTTCGAGCGGACACCTCGCAGAGAGGCCGAGGCGGTGTTCAGCGAGGCAACCGTAGTACCCCCCTGCCCGTCCAAGTACTGACGACCATGCAAAGCGAGGCGAATGTCTGACGCTCAGCTGATCGCGGCGGCCCGGAAGGGCGATCGCCGCGCGATGGCAGCCCTCTACACGGCGCATAGCGGCCGCGTGTACTCCGTGGTTCGGCGGATGGTCGGCGACGATCACCTGGCG
>JBDHBK010000323.1:3414-4272 GCA_039592635.1 Gemmatimonadota bacterium | reverse complement strand
CTACCACGTTCGAGGTGACCTGCTTCGCCACGGCGGGGATTCTCCAGGTGGTGACGGCCACGAGCGGGGAGAACCCGGACGACGGATACACGCTCGCGGTAGACGGCATGGAAGCTGGCGTGATGGGAGCCAACGATACGGCACGCACCGCGGATCTCGAGACGGGAGAGCACACCGTGCGGCTGGGCGACATCGCCCTGAACTGCCGTCTCATCGGAGACCCCGAGCGGGACGTCCTGGTACCGAGCGAGGACATGATCGAGACGAAGTACGAGGTGGTGTGCACCGACCAGGTCGGCAACCTGAGGCTCGAGACCGCCACCACCGGGCTGTTTCCCGACGCGGACGGATATGAGATCGTCATCGGGACCGCGGATCCGATCACGATGAGGCAAACGGAAGTGAGGACGGTGGGTTCGGTCGCGGCCGGAGTGACACAGGTGCGACTGATCGAATCGAGCGTGGCGGACAACTGTGCGCTGCAGGGAGAGAGCAACCGGACGTTGGACGTTCCAGCGGGCGGACTGATCGAGACGCTGTTCGAGGTGACCTGCGGCGTCCCCTGACGAGGGGACTCCCGAGACAGGGCTCAGCGCGCCAGGACGAAGACGAGCACGGCCGCCAGAAGCAGGGTGATCGCGGCGAGAGCGACCAGCTGGGCCCATTCCGGAATCCGGGGTTTCGTCATCCTCCCCACGAGGGTCAGGCGCACGAGCAGGTCCGTCGACCACGCGCGCTCGATCTCCTCGACCATCTCCCGCCACGCTCCCTCGTAGCCACGGTCGAGGCGGACCATCGCGGCCCGCCATTCCTCCACCGCACCGTGCATCTCTGAATCGTCCTGGTCCGGATGTCCGG
>JBDHBK010000323.1:0-3406 GCA_039592635.1 Gemmatimonadota bacterium | reverse complement strand
CCAGTTCCGCGATCCGGCGGCGGAGTTCTGTTTCCTGATCCCCCTGGTCGCCAAACCTCTCCCACAGTCTGTCGAACGGACCCTGCATGCGTTCCAGGAGGAAGGACCTCCCCGCATCGCCCAGGGCCAGGTCCCGGTCACCCGAGATGTCGACACCTCGTGAGGCTGCCACGCGTTCGAGCTCGCCCGCGTAGACATCCGCCATCCGGTCCGCGGCCGTGGCCACGGCCGCCCGCGTGTCCTCCTGGAGACCGCCGGAGTTCATCGCGTCGATCGCCTTTTCGAGACTGTACGCCCCGCCGGCAGCCGATTTCCGCAGCAGAAGTGGGCCGAGCGCAATTTCCCCCAGTTCCTGGAAGTGTGTTTCGAAGAAGTACTCCCTCATCCCGACCTTGGCCTTCAACTCGCCCGGCACGTTCGCGGCCGCTCGTTCCGCTACCTCCTGCAACGAGCCGGCGGCCAGAGAGAAGGGCGGCAACCCGGCCTGGAGCGGCGGTGAGACCTCCCCCCGACTGAACAGTTCGAGGGGGCGACCCTCGGTGCCCTCCGGCGGCTGCTGGGAAGCGGTGTAGAGCACCGCCCCGATCTCCTCGGCGAACAGGTACCGGATCGTCAGCGAGGAGTCGGGCTTTCCGATGACCAGGTAGTCGTCGTGTTCATCCGAGTCCGCCTTCTTCGCGGAGCGGCGGCTGGCTGCCCTGGCCGGCCACGAGACGGTCGACTGACGGTCTCGCGACAGCAGGTAGAGGGCCCGGCGGGTTACCGCGACGACGTGAAGACCTCCGATCTTCGCGCCATCGATCGTACCCGAAGCCGCACAACCGGCCGTGAAGAGAACGACTTCGTGGCCAAGCTGCTTGACGATTCGGCGTCGAAGCTCGGTCAGGTCCACCCGTTCGATGAGAAGGTCGTACAGCCGGTCGAGCTCCTGAGGCGAACCCTTGAGCGCCAGGGTGGCACGGCCCGCAAACACGAGCAGCATTCCCTTCCGACGCGATACCCAGAACACCTCGCCGTACGGCACCATCAGCTCGTCGCACAGGAGCGCCACGCCGGCGATCGTAACCCGAGCGCCCCGGCGCACGCCGCTGCCTTCTATGAACACGTCCGTTCTCAGCGACTGGCTATTCATCGGTTAGCATCCGCACCACTCGAGATGTGTCGCTCAGGTTCTCGAACACGGCATCGGGACCATGTCCCCGCAACTCCTCGACGGAGTGGCGGCCCGTCGAGACGGCCAGTACCCTGGCCCCGTTCGCCCGGGCGCAGCGGATGTCCTCGGGCGTATCCCCCACGACGATGGCCGTCTCCATCTCGAACCGACGGCCGTACCGCCGCTGCGCTCTCTCGCGAGCCACAGGAGGCAGATCCTCTCTCCGCTCGGAATCCGATCCGTAGGCCCCGAAGCCAAACCGTCCGCCGAGGCCTGCGGCTGCCAACTTACGCCGCGCGCCGCCCTCCATATTACCGGTGACGAGCCCCGGCGCGAACCTCTCGTCTCCCTCGATCGCCTCGAGGAGCTCGGTCACGCCCGGCAGGGTGCGAACCTGCCCGTCTCGTTCTGCCAGTTCCCGCTCCAGCGCCGCCAGGTAGGATTCCCACGTGGCTTCGAATCCCGCTTCAATCTGTTCATCCGTCCAGTCCACCGCTCGCAGGAGTCCGCGCACGATGGCCGGGTCCGTTCGGCCGTGAAAGTCGAACGAAGCGATGGGGCCGGTCTCCCCATAGACCGTGAGCATGGCGATCTCCAGCGCGGCCTTCCCGGCTCCCATAGAGTTCACCAGCGTGCCGTCGATGTCGAACAGGACGAGGCGCACCGTTCACTCTCCCGCGTGGTGCGACGAGGCGCGCCGCACTTCCCGGCCGAACACCTCGAACAACCTCCGGTTCGTGCCGGTGGGTTCCTCGATCTTCCGCTCGGGATGCCACTGGACGCCGCAGGTCCAGGCGGCTCCGTCGACCCTGTACTCCACGGCCTCGACCAGCCCGTCCGGCGCCCAGGCCACCGCGGTCAGTTCGGGAGACAGGTCGCGGACCCCTTGATGATGGGCCGAGTTCTGGACGAACTCCTCTACCTCGAACACCTCCGCCAGGAGGTGCGGCGAGTCCGAGCGGATCGAGTGGATGTGACCATCGAACTCACGATAACGATCGTGGTCGATATCCTGCCCACGCTGCGTGAAGAGGTCCTGGAACAGAGTGCCGCCGAGAGCCACGTTCAGAATCTGGATTCCCCGGCATATGGCGAGAACCGGCATCCGGCGTTCCAGGGCCCGCTCCAGGAGGACCAGTTCCATGGCATCGCGTTCGGGAGAAACGGTGCGCGCTCCGTCCGGCGCCTGGCCGTAGCGAGCCGGGTCGACGTCCTCGCCGCCCGTCAGCAGCAACCCGCTTGCCAGCTCGAACATGCGGTCGCGCGTGTCTTCGTCGTCGAGGGGTGAGAACACCAGTGGAAGGCCCTGAGCCACTTGCACGGCCTTGAGGTAGCCCGCCTCCAGCACCACCCGGGGCATGCCGATGTCGCTGTCCCGGACGGGGGCGGTGACCGCGATGAGAAGGTGGCTCACTCCGCGTGCCCATCCCCTGGTACGCCGCCGGCCGCCTCCGCGAGCCACGCACGCAGAATGGAAGGGTCCAGATTGCCGCCAGACAGGACTGCCACCGTGGCCCCGTCGCTCGCCGGCTTCACCTTACCCGACGCCAGCGCCGCAATCGTCGCCGCACCGCTCGGCTCGACGAGGAGTCGCTGGCCCTGGCACCACAACACGGCCTGGCGAATCGACGCGTCGTCCACGGTGACCACCTGGTCGACCAGGTCGCGTGTGTGCTCGAAGGTCAGGTCGCCCGGCCGAACGGGCTTCAGCCCATCGGCTATCGTATCCACGCTCTCCAGCGTGATCGGGTGGCCAGCCTCGAGCGAGCGCGTCATCTTGGGCGCCCCGTCCGGCTCCACCCCCACGACGCTGGCCGCGGGCTCGAGCTCCCGAATCGCGGCCGCGATGCCTGAAAGAAGCCCACCCCCTCCGATCGGAACGATCACCCTCGATGCGCGGATCTCTTCGCCCCGCCGCTCTGAGGCTTCACGCAGCTGCTCGACGATCTCCAGTCCCGCCGTGCCCTGCCCCGCGATGATGTCAGGATGATCGAAGGGCGGGACCATGGTTCCGCCGATCTCGGCCAGTAGCTCCTCGGCCCGCGCCTTTCGCACGGTCGTCGTGGTACCGGCCATTTCGAGGCGTGCGCCGAGCCTCCGTACGGCCGCGACCTTGATACCCGGCGCGTCCACCGGCATCACCACCAGAGCAGGAATACCGAACGCGCGGGCGGCGTAGGCAACTCCCTGCGCGTGATTCCCGGACGAATAGGTCACGACGCCGGCCTGCCGCACCTCGGGAGGCATGGAAGA
>JBDHBK010000322.1:0-3425 GCA_039592635.1 Gemmatimonadota bacterium | reverse complement strand
AGGGGCTGCGCTTCCCGCGGTCCAACGTATCCCACGATTCCGCACATACGGTCAATTCGCTCCCGCGTTTACGCGCCCGGCGGCCAGCGCGACGAGGTGTTCCGCACGTTCCGGGCTCGGGGCCTCCGCGATGAGGCGGAGCATAGGCTCCGTGCCGGAGGGTCGTACGTGCAACCACTCGCGGGCGTCCGGCCATTCCAGCCGCAGCCCGTCTTCCGTGTTCTCGTCCGCGCCAGCGGGTACGCCGGCTCGCGTGTCGCGATAGATGTCCTCCGGGTCGACATCGCCCCGCGCGACTTTCCGCTTCACCATGTGGTAGCGGGTGCGCGCAGAGAGGATTTCGGACAGGGTCTCCCCCCTCACCGCCAACAGGTTCAGCACGAGCGCCGCAGCAACCGCCGCGTCACGGGTCAGGTTGAGGTCGGGAAGCATGACGCCTCCGTTCCCTTCACCCCCCACGACCGCGTCCACCTCGACCATCCTCTGCGCCACCCGGGCCTCGCCCACGGGTGCCCTGTAGAAGTGCGCCCCCGCTCGCTCGGCCACTTCTTCAATGGACCGGCTGGATGAGAGATTCGTCACAACGGCGCCCGACCGACGTCCAAGCACATACTCGGCGGCGAGCGCCAGGGTCCAGTCCTCTCCCACCGGTTCGCCCGCGCCATCTACCAGGGCGAGCCGGTCACCGTCGGGATCGACGGCCATGCCGATCTCCGCCCCGGTGGAGCGGACCAGCCTCGAGAGTTCTCCGAGATTGGCCGGTATCGGCTCCGGGTCACGGGGAAACAGCCCGTCCGTGGCCAGCCCGATTCCCTCTACCTGACAGCCGAGTCGCCTGAGGAGTTCCGGAACCACGACTCCGCCCGCACCGTGCACGCAATCCAGCGCAACGACGGGCGCGCGGCTGCGAATCGCCTCCACGTCCAGCAGGGGCAGCGAGAGGACCCGGTCGATATGGTGCTCCGCCACACCTTCAAGCGTTCCGCCACTGCCCAGCTCGCTCCAATCGGCCAGCTCCGCGCCCTCCTCGAACAGCCGTTGGACGGCCAGTCCGGTCTCAGGGCTCACGAACATCCCCGTTCCCGCGGCCAGCTTCAGGCCGTTCCACTCGACGGGATTGTGTGAGGCGGTCAGCACCAGGCCCCCCACTGCCCGTTCGTCGTCTCGCACGGCGAGAAGCAGGGTCGGCGTGGGTGCGATCCCCGCTCGTCGCACGGCGACTCCCGCGGAACGCAAACCCGCTGCGGCCGCTGCAGAAAGGAGATCGCCGGAGGTCCTCGAGTCGCGGCCCACGATCACGTAGGCGCCGGGGTCGTCGGCCGCTCCGATGGTCTTCAGATGGCTACCGAACGCGGCTCCGTAACGCACCGCGACCTCCGGGGTCATCGTGGAACCCACGATCCCCCGTATCCCCGAGGCCGATACGATGAATGGACCTGTCCGTGTCAAATCGGTTTCCTTCCAGCGCCCTGTCTGTAGGGGTATCCGCCGTCGTGTTCGGCTCGCACCGACTCACATGCGTGCAAAGGGTGGGCCGCAGCTGGACTGCCGCCCAAGGTTACCGGGTGGGATCGGGACCGTCAACGCTGCTGATGGGGCGGCGGATCGACCTCCTCGCACGACGTGAAGGCCGTGGGTCCGGCGGTATTGGATCGGCGGGTATGGGCGCGTCCACCAACCGATGCACCCTCCGCCGCACGGCCCTGACCTCGCTTCCCGACACCGTCGCGGCGGCATACCCGCGACCCCACCGGACGCCGTACCCGGAGGCCAGCAGCGCGGCTTCGGTGCCGCTCTTGATCCTCGACACGAGGACCGCCGGAGAATGGCCGGGCTTGAGCCTGAGCAACAGGTGAACACGATCCGAGAACGCGCGCACGCAAATCGGCTCGGAGTCGAGCCGCCGGCACAGCGTGATCACGTGACGTTCGACCACGGCGGCCGCGTCGGCCGACACGAGGGGAATCCGGCCCAGCGTGGGCCACACGAAGTGACAGTACAGCTTGTGGGCTGCCCGACCGGGAACGTCGTCGATCACGTCCATGTCCGGTATGTGGGCCCGTCGCTCATCGGCCGATCATCGCTGGTTCGCCGCCCGCGGTGCGGCCCCGTATCTTCCTGCGTCCCAGTATCCCGGCAACACCACGGAGGCCCTGAATGGCAGGTGAAGGAGACGGGTTCGGTACGAGGGCGGTGCACGCGGGCCAGACGCCCGACATAGCTACGGGTGCGATCATGACGCCGCTGTTCCTGACGTCGACGTACGTGCAGGACGGGGTAGCGCAGCCACGGCAGGGGCACGAGTACGCCCGGGTCACCAACCCGACTCGAACGGCTCTGGAGGAAAACCTCGCGTCTCTCGAAGGCGGTGAGCACGGACTGGCCTTCGCCTCGGGGCTCGCGGCCATCGAGGCGATTCTCAAGGCCAATCTCTCGTCCGGCGACCACGTGGTGTGCGGAGACAACCTGTACGGGGGAAGCGAGCGTCTCTTCCGGTTCTGGGAGCGGTACGGCCTGCGGTTCGACTACGTGGACACGTCGGACCTCGACAAGCTGCGCGCGACCATCCAGCCGTCGACCCGCATGGTCTACCTGGAGACTCCCACGAATCCGCTGATGCAGCTCACGGATCTCGCCGCCGGAGCAGAGATCGCCCGCGAGGCGGACGCCCTGCTGGTCGTGGACAACACGTTCGCCACGCCGGCCCTGCAACGGCCGCTGGAGCTGGGCGCCGACATCGTGGTTCATTCCACCACCAAGTACCTGAACGGACACAGCGACGTGGTCGGCGGCGCGGTCATCGCCCGTTCCGACGACCAGAACAAGCGCCTCAGGTACCAGCAGATGGCCACCGGGGGCGTCCCCGGGCCTCTTGACTGCTGGCTCGTTCTCCGGGCGACGAAGACCCTGCACCTGCGGATGCGGGCTCACTGCGAGAACGCCCGCACGATCGCGACCTACCTGGAAGCACACGCGGCCGTCGAGCGGGTTCTGTACCCGGGCCTGTCCTCGCACTCTCAGCACGCGCTCGCCGCGCGCCAGATGAGCGACTTCGGGGGCATGATCACGATCGACATGGTCTCGGCCGAGCGGGCGGAAGCCGTGGCTTCCTCGACCCGGCTGTTCGCGCTGGCCGAGAGCCTGGGTGGGGTCGAGAGCCTGATCTCCGTGCCCTCACGAATGACCCACGCCTCGGTACCCGAGGAGCGTAAGAGGGCCATGGGCCTGACCGACGGCCTGGTCCGCCTGTCGGTTGGCGTGGAGGACGTCGACGACCTGCTGGCCGACCTCGATCAGGCACTCGCCGCCGTGCCGTGAGCCGGTTCCCGGTCCGAAGGGGACCGGAGTTGGGGTGAAACCGCGCTGAGCCGGATCGCGTACCGGAGACTGTGGATCGAACCGAACCCGATGTGGATGGAGTGATA
>JBDHBK010000321.1:0-4709 GCA_039592635.1 Gemmatimonadota bacterium | reverse complement strand
ACGACCCACGCAGCGGTATGAACGCGGCGCTCGAGAACACCTCGATGCGCTCGACACCCGCTCTCAGAAGGCGGTCGTACAGGTCGTCTGTGAGCTCCTCGCCGCGCCGCGCCACGAAGGCCGTGGGCTCGTCGAACACCGGCACCTCGCTGACACCCGCCTCCTTGAACCGACGGGCCAGCGTATCGTCCAGCCGCTCGCCCATGCGGGCCAGCGTCTCGCCTTCGGCGGCCACGTCGTCCGCGAGCCACATCGGCTCGCTCTTGGCCGGATCGAACGATCCAAGGTCCTGCACCCGCGGGTCGCCTTCGTACTCGGCATCCAGAATCGATTCCACCAGCGGCGTGCCGATCACTTCCCGACGGATCGTGCGATCCTCCGAGATCTCCCCCAGGAGAACCTCGCGATGCTCGTAGAACAGCTCGAGGATGTCCGGATCCGTCCCGTGACCGAGCGCCCGCAGAAGGGCCGTGGCCGGGAACTTCTTCCGCTTGTCGATGTGGACGTGGATCACGTCGTGAATGTCGAGCGTGAACTCGACCCACGATCCGCGGAACGGAATGATCCGCGCCGAGAAGAGCCGCGTGCCATTGGGATGGACGTTCTCCTCGAACACCACGCCGGGGGAACGGTGGAGCTGGCTGACGATCACGCGCTCTGCGCCGTTGACCACGAACGTCCCGTGCTCGGTGAGCAGCGGAAGGTCGCCAAGATAGACTTCCTTCTCGAGGATATCCGCCGGCCGGCGCTCTCCATCGCCGAGGTCCTCCCACAGCACGAGGCGCAGCGTCGCCTTCAGGGGCGCCGCGAACGTCATGTCGCGCTCCATGCACTCGTCGACCGAGTACTTCGGCTCGCCGAGCGAGTAGGACTGGAACTCGAGCGAGTAGTTCCCGTTCACATCGTCGATCGGGAAGATCTCGTTGAAGATCCGCTCGAGCCCTACATCCCTGCGGTCGCCCTCGATGTCGGGCTGCAGGAGTCGCTCGAAGGCCTGGATCTGGACGTCCAGGAAATGCGGGGTCTCCATCGGAGAGTCCAGCTTCGCGAAAGAGACTACCGATCCGGTGTTGTTCGGTTCAGCCAACTTGCTCACCCCTGGTGGTGGACCGACCGTGGGGTCGGTTCATGTACTGCGATATGAAGGCACAGAACGCCCTGACCCCCGGCGACCCGTTAACGGGCCGCAGGGACGCATAGGGCGCCGTGCGAGCGCGAACTGCCTTCTTGTCTGAAGAGCTACGCATCTAGAGCCAACGCTCGAGTTGTCGTGGTGGGACCCGCAGTGCGGGGCCCCGATAACACCACTACTTCAACTCGACGGTGGCTCCCTGCTCCTCCAGCTTCGCCTTGATGGCCTCGGCCTCCTCCTTGGAGATGGCTTCCTTCACCGGCTTCGGAGCGTTGTCGACCAGATCCTTGGCCTCCTTCAGACCGAGCGAGGTGACCTCGCGGACGGCCTTGATGACCTGGATCTTCTTGTCGCCAATTCCGACCAGCATCACGTCGAACTCGGTCTGCTCTTCAGCAGCGGCCGGAGCAGCGCCAGCCGCCGCGACCGCGACCGGAGCGGCCGCCGTGACACCGAACTTGTCCTCCATCATTTCCTTCAACTCGGCGGCCTCGAGGACCGTCAGCGAGCCAATTGCGTCGAGAAGCTCTTCAACCTTGCTCATGTCTCCGTGTACTCCCTGCCACTGTGTTCACCAAGTTAGGGGCCGGTCCCGATGGCTTCGGACCGTGCTCTCCCCGTGGGGATCCGGGACCCGTCCCTAATGCTCCCCCTGCTTCGCCACTTCTTCGACCATGTAGGCGATGTCGCGGATGAGCGAATTCAGCGCTCCCGCGATACCGCCGACCCCGGCCGTCAAACCGCCGGCAATCGACGCCAGCAGATGGTCCATCGGCGGCAGATCCGCCAGACGGGCCACTTCTTCCTGCGTTACGACCCGGCGCTCCACGATGCCGACCTTCACGACCGGCCGCTCGTCGTTCCCCTTCGCGAACTCCCGCACCACCTTCGCGGGCGCCACGGGATCGTCGCCACCGAGCACCAGAGCCGTCGGCCCCTGGAGGTGCTCCGTGAGATCGGGAATGTCCGTGCCCTCTAGGGCCCGAAGCGTGAGCGTGTTCTTCACCACACGGTACTCGGCGCCAGCCTCGCGAAGCTGCCGCCGCAGAGCGCCGATCGCCTCGACCGTGAGGCCGGTGAAGTCCGTGAGGTAGACGACGTCCGACGAGGTCAACTGCCCCTGCAGCTCCTCGGTGATCGTCTGTTTCTGTTCCAGTTTCATTGCCATAGTGCTATCCCGACTTGGACCCGCGTTCGCACGCGGATCGCACGCTTACCGATACGGGTTCGGGTCGATGCCGACCCCGGGACCCATCGTGCTGGAAACCGTCACACTTCGAATGTACGTACCCTTCGCCGCGGACGGCTTGTTGCGCCTGATGGCTTCCATCAGCGACTCGACGTTCTCCAGGAGTGCGTCGGTATCGAAGCTGACTTTGCCGACGGGCGCATGGATGATTCCCGTCTTGTCCACCCGGAACTCGATCCGCCCGGCTTTCGACTCTTTTACGACGCGGGCCACGTCCATGGTGACCGTGCCCGCCTTCGGTGTGGGCATCAGGCCCCTCGGACCGAGCACCCGGCCCAGCTTCCCGACGTCCTTCATCATGTCGGGGGTCGCGATGGCCACGTCGAAGTCCAGCCACCCGCCCTGGATCTTCTCGACGAATTCGGTGCCGACGTAGTCAGCCCCAGCCTCCTCGGCCTCCCGCGCCTTGTCGCCCTGTGCGATGACCAGAACACGGACCTCCCGACCCGTGCCCGCCGGCAGGACCACGGTCCCGCGGACGATCTGGTCGGCGTGCCGCGGATCGACCCCGAGCCGAACGGCGACGTCCACCGTCTCGTCGAACTTGGCGTAAGCGGTTTCCTTCACCGTCTCGAGAGCCTGGCGCGTCTCGCGAAGCTCCTCGAGGCCGACCGTAGCCGTAGCCGCCTGGTATCCCTTGCCTCGCTTCGCCATCAGTCCGCCACCTCGATTCCCATGGAGCGGGCTGTTCCGGCGATCATCCGGGCCCCCGCTTCCTCGTCGTTCGCGTTCAGGTCTTCCATCTTGATCCGGGCGATCTTCACGAGCTGCTCGTGAGTGACCGTGGCCACCTTCTCCCGGTTGGGCTCGGCTGAACCCGAGGCCAGGCCGAGCTCCTTCTTCAGGAGAATCGCCGCCGGAGGAGTCTTCGTGATGAAGGTGAAGCTCCGGTCCATGTAGATCGTGATCACCACCGGGATGATCATTCCCTCGACGTCTTGGCGTTGAACTGCTTGCAGAAATCCATGATGTTCGCGCCGTGCTGGCCGAGCGCCGGACCCACCGGGGGTGCGGGCGTGGCCTGGCCGGCAGGAATCTGCAGCTTTACGAGCGCCATGATTTTCTTCTTCGGTGCCGCCATGATATACCTGCTCAGAATCCCTTAAGCTGCGTGTAGTCCAGTTCCACGCTGGTCGGTCGGCCGAACAGGCTTACCTGGACGCGTACCTTGCCCTTGTCCGGGATCACCTCTTCCACCGTGCCACTGAAGTCGCTGAAAGGTCCCTCCATCACCTCCACGACCTGACCGGGGTGGAACGGGATCTCTTCCTTCGGTCCCTCTTCCTCGATCGCCTCCGCGACACCGAGAATCTTGTTGATCTCGTCCGGGTGCAGAGGCTGGGGCTTCGTGCCACCCCCGAGAAACTTGATCACGCTCTGCACGCTGTTGACGAGAAACATCGTGTCCTGGTTCAAGACCATGTTCACCAGGACGTAACCCGGGTAGAGACGCTTCGTGGACCGGATCTTCTTGCCGCCCTTGATCTCGACCACTTCGCGGGTCGGCACGATGACCTCGCGGATCAGCTTTTCCTCGGCCTCTCCGGGAAGTTCGGCGATCTTCCGCTCCAGCAGCGTCTTGACCTTGTTCTCGTGACCGGAGTAGGTCTGAATCGCGTACCACCGCGATGCCTGGCCGGTCTCTGCTACGTCTTCAACCACTGAGCACCCCTACGAACGTGCGTACGAACCACGAGAACATGGTGTCCATCAAGCCGATGATGATCGCGATGATGATGCAGAATACGAGGATCACGGCCGTGGCGTTCCGCAACTGCTCGCGGTCGGGCCACGTAACCCGCTTCATCTCCGTCTGCACGTCTTCGACGAATTGCTGTAAGTCCTTCATCCCGGCCATATCGAAACGATCGCTCTCGTTGTTCCTGCCGTTAGCAAAGACGACTGAAACGCCGGTCCCTCCCCCTTGGATCCGGGGAGTCGGCTGTCAGACCACTCGCTTCGAGCGCCTGGAGCCGGGACCGGCGTAGCTACGCCGCCGCGCGCGTCAGCGCGTTTCTTTGTGCGTCCGGTGCGCGTTGCAGCGCGGGCAGTACTTCTTGAACTCCACGCGCTGCGGATGCAGCCTCTTGTTCTTCGTGCTCGAGTAGTTGCGTTCTTTGCACTCTGTGCACTCGAGCGTGATCCGGTCCCTCATCTATCCAGCCTCAGATCCAGTTACTCGGTGATCGCGGTGACGACGCCGGCGCCGACGGTGCGGCCGCCTTCACGAATCGCGAACCGCAGCTCCGTGTCCATCGCGATCGGAGCAATCAGTTCCACGTCCATGTTCACGTTGTCACCCGGCATCACCATCTCCACTCACTCGGG
>JBDHBK010000320.1:0-3446 GCA_039592635.1 Gemmatimonadota bacterium | reverse complement strand
ACGCGGTCGTGGAGCCGGGGCGATCGAGCGGCGGGCACCGCCTGTACTCCGACCTGGACGTAGAGCGCCTGGGTCTGCTGCATCGAGCGGTCTCTGCGGGCCGCCGTATCAGCCGTGTGTCCGGGCTGCCGATCGAGGACCTGAAGGACCTCGTCCGGGAAGACGAAGACGCTGCTGTCCACCGACAACGCGGGAGAGAGCAGGGGCTCTCGGCGAAGCCGGAAGTACACCTGGAGGCCTGCCTGGCCGCGGTAGAGTCCCTGAACGCGGTGCGGCTCGAGAAGTCCCTGATGAGAGCTGCCGTGGCACTGTCGGCACCCATGCTGATCGAGGATGTTCTTGGGCCGCTGCTGGCCAGCATTGGCGATCGATGGGAACACGGGAAGATGAGCCCGGGGCACGAGCACCTCGCGTCCAATGTGATCAGGCGCGTGCTCGAGTCCCTCGCGACCTCGGTCATGCCGGGGCCGGAAGCGCCGGGCCTGGTGGTCGCGACTCCGACCGGGCAGAGGCACGAGTTCGGTGCGCTGTTCGTCGCGGCTGCGGCCGCGACTCAGGGCTGGCGGGTGACCTACCTCGGAACCGAGCTGCCCGCTGCCGACATCGCGGATGTGGCCCGCAGCACCGGGGCGTCGGGCATCGCCATCAGCCTGGTATTCCCGGTCGACGATCCGAGAGTTGCCGAAGAGCTTCTGGGGCTCAGGGCGGCGGTTGGACCCAAGATGCCTATCCTGACGGGTGGCCGGGCGGCCCTCTCCTACCGGGACGCCATTGATGCCGTCGGCGGACGCCTCATCTCCAGGCTGGAAGACCTATACGCGTCGCTGGCCGTGATGGAACAGGAGCGTCTCGAAGCCTGATCGTACGATCCCTCAGCGGGCGAACCGCTCCATGTACTCCCTGACCCGCAGCTTGCGAGCCGTGTTCGCCGAAGTCATGTAGCGGATCTTGCCGAACACCGGTCGCTCGGGTCCCCACGGCCGGTCGTACCTTCCGAGACACCAGTAGATGCCCGAGTAGGAATTCGGGTCCCGGCCGTCCAGGGCATACCGGTTGTTCAGTTCGATCATGAAGCGCGCGGCCTCGCGAGGGTTCGCGGTCCATTTCAGGATCTTCTTCCCCCACAGCATGCGCAGGTAGTTTTGAATCACTCCTTCGCGGCGCAGTTGTCGCTGGGCCGCGTTCCAGAGTTCATCGTGCGTGGATGCGCCGTCGAGCTGTTCGAAGCTGTAGAGGTAGGGGCGAGGGTCACTCGCATGTTCCGCCAGAGTCTTCCTGGCCCAGTCAGGAAGAGAGTCATACTCTCGATGGTCGGACCGCAGCGCTGCCATGTTGAACCCCAGCTCGCGCCACGTGACCAGTTCATCGAGGAACGCTTCCGCGGGAGGGCTCATGCCCCACCAGCCGCTGCGCTTTCCGTGGGTTGGCCTGCCGTCGAAATCGGGGCGCCAGTTCTGGTGCGCGGCGAGGCGCGCGAGAATCGTGTGCGTCGAAATGTGGCCGAAATGCAGATAGGGTGAGAGGCCGCTTGCCGCGTCCGCGTCGGGCTGACTGCGCTCGTCCGCATACCGGTCGAGCGCCCCCCGCAGGAATCCGTCCAGTCGATCGGACGCCGCGCGTTCCCCGCCTCGCAGCTGCGCAGCGGGAACCGAGTGATCCAGAGGCAATGAAGGCAGATCCGGCCCGCCGTTCGCCAGGGCGCCCTCTGCCGACGGCCAGCGCGTGAGAATCGGGGCGGGTATGGTGGGCCGATCGAGACCGTCCAGGCCGCCCACCGGATCTTCCAGCGGCGCGTGGTCGAGGTGAGCGGGGATCACCTTCTGCAGGTGGCGTCGAAAGGTGTACGCGGTGGGGTAGACGCGATCCGTGCTCCGCATGGGAACCAGCCCGTTGGAGTCCACCGCTTCGAGTCGCGCATTGAGTCTTTGCGAAACCGCCTCGAGCATGCGGGGCACGAAGAAGGTCGGATAGTCATCCGTGACCACGACGGCCGCTGATTCCGCCAGCGACTCCAGCAGCCCTTTCCCTTCACCGACCGAGCCCTCCACGTAGGGGTAGTACGTGATTCCACGTCTACCCTTAAGGGCTGCCAGGTTGTCGGCCATCCCGTCCAAAACGAACCGGTGGTGACGTTCGCTCGCCCACTCGTAGTCGCACCGCAATGCCTCGAGTACCAGCAGACCTCGACCGACATGGCCCGACCAGTCGACCGCCCGCTGGAGCGCGAAGTTGTGCGCCGTGCGCCTGTGGCTGGTCATCCAGTACAGAACATACTGGCCGTCCGCATCATGCTCGAGTCCGTTCAGTTCGCGCACCCGCGACTCTGGTACCTTGTTCACCGTCCTACCTCCACCGCGGTCATGGGTGTCCATTATTTGTCTAGGTTTCAATATTGGACGTAGACTTGACAAACGTTTACTGCGGTCGTAGTCTGTTACACATAAGGTGAACTTAACAGTATGCCAATACCGATACTGAGCCTCATAGATCTTCGGACCCAAGCGCAGGACAACATAACCACGAGGAGCAAGATATGTTCAGCAAGACACTGACGAGCGCAGCCGCAGCACTGGCTTTAATCACTACAGCTTCCGTCGCCCCGGCCCAGATGGCCAGCGATCACGACATGCCCGCGAAGGACATCGTGGAAGTGGCAGCCGAGGCGGGTACATTCAAAACTCTTCTCGCGGCGGCCCAGGCAGCCGACCTGGTCGACGCGCTCAAGGGCGAAGGTCCGCTGACGGTGTTCGCGCCGACGGACGAGGCGTTCGCCAAACTGCCCGAAGGTACGGTCGAGACGCTTCTCAAGCCCGAGAACAAGGCCAAGCTGCAGGCCGTCCTCCTGTACCACGTCGTCGAGGGCAAGGTCACGTCCGACAAGGTCGTAAACCTTGAGTATGCCAAGACGCTTCAGGGGCAGAAGGTCAAGATCACCGTGAAGATGGACAAGGTCTACATCAACGACGCCCAGGTCATAGCGGCGGATGTCGAGGCCAGCAACGGCGTAATCCACGTGATCGACGCGGTCATCCTGCCGTCCATGGACTGACCCGCTGTGGGGCGGGGGAGCTCGCACGCGCCCCCATCCCGACACATTATGAAACCACGAGGTCCGTCGGCGATTCTACGACGGGCCTCGTGCACGATAGAGATGCATGCCGACAGACGGGCGTGCGGGGGAGGACACAGTGAGTGAACAAGCGGTGGTCGTCGTTCTCGGTGGGACCGGGGGCATCGGCTCGCAGTTGACTCGTCGCCTGACGGGCGCCGGGACGAAGGTCCTCGCCGTCGCCCGGACGGAGTCGGACCTGGCAGCGCTGGCATCGGAGACAGGAGCCGAGACCCTGAGAGCGGACGCCACGAGCTTCGAGGACGTCGAGAAAGCTGCCGGTCTGGCGCGCTCCCTGTGGGGCCGCATCGACGGAATAGTCAATTGCGTTGGATCC